>JARRPE010000015.1:0-28011 GCA_037383205.1 Methyloceanibacter sp. | reverse complement strand
TCGCCGACTTTGTATTGGCCATGTTCTGGATCCTTGAGGGCTTCCGGTCCGCCTGATGCGGCTCTCAGAAAGCGCCATAAACACGAACTTGGCATGCTCTATACAGAGCGCCCCAAGAGGCGTCAACCAGCGGCTCGTATCAACCGGCCGTCCAACCCCGCTCCCCTAGCGGTTCTTGAACTCGGGTTTCCGCTTTTCGATGAAGGCGGCCATGCCCTCCTTCTGATCTTCGGTCGCGAACAGGGAGTAGAATTGGTTGCGCTCGAAGCGGACGCCTTCGGTCAGCGTCGTGACGAAGCCCCGGTTGATGGACTCCTTGATCATCATGACCACGTGGACCGGGAAGTCGGCGATCTTCGAGGCCGTCTTCATGGCCTCGTCGTGCAGCGACTCCACGGGCACGATGCGGCTCACCAGGTTCGACCGCTCGGCCTCTTCGGCAAACATCTGCCGGCCGGTTAGGCACAGCTCCATGGCCTTGGCCTTGCCCACGGCCCGCGTCAGGCGCTGCGTACCGCCGGCGCCCGGCATGATGCCGAGATTGATCTCCGGCTGACCGAATACCGCGTTCTCCGCGGCCAGGATGATGTCGCAGGACATCGCCAGCTCGCAGCCGCCGCCCAGCGCGTAACCGCCGACCGCCGCGATGATCGGCTTGCGCGTGGCGGCGATCGTGTCGTAGGGCGCAAGGAAGGCCGTGCTGTAGGCCTCCACAGAGGTCTTGCTCTGCATCTCCTTGATGTCGGCGCCGGCCGCGAAGGCCTTCTCGCCACCCGTAATGACGATGCAGCCGATCTGAGGATCCTTGTCGAAAATGTTGAGCACCTCGCACAGCTCGCCCACGAGTTGCGAGTTGAGCGCGTTGAGCGCTTTGGGGCGGTTCAGCATGATCACGCCGACCTTGCCCTCGCGCGTCACGATGAGTGTTGCGTATTCCTTGGTTGCTGGTTCTCCGCCGATGGCGGTCTGGTCCATATACATGTGTGTCAGTTCCCTTATCGCTGGCAGATTGGACAGTAGAAGGTTGAGCGTCCGGCTTGCGCGATCCGGCGGATGGTACCGCCGCATGCGTCCCGCATGCAGTTTTCCTCCGCGCGGCCGTACGTGCGGAAGCGGTGCTGGAACCGCCCGAGCCGCCCGTCCGTATGCCGGTAGTCGCGCAACGATGAGCCGCCTGCGCGAATGGCGTCGCGCAGGACCGAGGTGATGGCCTCGACCAGGGCGCTCGTTTTCTCGGTCGGGCGGCCCGTCTTCGTCGCGAGCGTGCCGGCGCGCCGCGTTGGCGACAGCCCCGCACGGTGGAGCGCCTCGCGTCTTCGTCGCGAGCGTGCCGGCGCGCCGCGTGGGCGACAGCCCCGCGCGGTGGAGCGCCTCGCACACATAGATGTTGCCGAGACCTGCGATCAGGCGCTGGTCCAGCAGCGCCGATTTGATCGGCGTGGTCTTGCCCTTCAGCCGGCCGGCGAGCCAGACGGGCGTGAGCTCCGCGCCGAGCGGTTCGATCCCGAGACCCCTGAAGAGCGCGTGCGTCTCAAGCGCCCCGGCTTCGGCGAGGTCCATGATCCCAAAGCGGCGCACGTCGGAGTAGCGAACGGTCGACCCATCGCCGAGGTGAAAGACGATGTGTTCATGTTTGGGGAAGCCGAAGCGGGCCGAAGGGCTCGGGTCGTGTACGAAGTCGCCAGGCGTCGATGTCTCGGCGCCCGCCTTTTCGATGGCGAAGCGGCCGGTCATGCCGAGATGCATGATCAGCACCTGGCCGTCGTCGAGCCGCGCCAGGAGATACTTGGCGCGGCGGTCCAGCCCCACGATGGCGCGCCCCGTCAGCCGCTCGGCGAAGCGCTCGGGCAGCGGGAAGCGCAAGTCCGGCCGCCGCTGCTCGACGCGGGCGAAGGCGTTGCCCACAAGAACGGGCTCCAATCCGCGGCGAACGGTCTCGACTTCGGGAAGTTCAGGCATGGACGTCGGCAGGCTGGCGCTCAAAAATTGAGGGTTTCGAAAGGGTTCCCCGGTTCATTGCAGTGCAAAGCAATCATCATTGCACCGCAACAATAGCGCGAACTAGAGGCTTAGGCTATTGTCCGCTGCCATGCCAGACGACGTGAAAAATAAAGGCGATTCAGGCACCGAAACGAGCTTCGGCTTTGCCCGTGTGTCGGAGAGCGCCCGCCAGGGCCTCGTCAACGATGTCTTCTCCAAGGTCGCCAGCCGCTACGACCTGATGAACGACCTGATGTCAGGCGGGCTGCACCGCCTGTGGAAGGCCGATCTCGTGACCGCGCTCGCCCCGCCGAAGTCGGATGCGCCGTTCGCGCTAATCGATGTGGCGGGCGGGACGGGCGACGTCGCCACGCGCGTGCTCGATGCAGCAGGCAAGGGCAGCACGGCTACGATCTGCGATATCTCCAAGGAGATGATGGAAGAGGGCAAGCGGCGTGCGAAGGGACGCGAGCGGCTCTCCTTCGTGCAGGGCAATGCGGAGAGCCTGCCCTTCGAGGACCAGCGTTTCGACGCCTATACCATCGCCTTCGGGATTCGCAACGTCACGCATATCAACAGGGCGCTTGCGGAAGCCTATCGCGTCCTAAAGCCCGGTAGCCGGTTTTTGTGCCTCGAGTTTTCAAACGTCGAGATGCCGCTGTTAGACCGGATTTACGACGCCTACTCCTTCAACGCGATCCCGGCCCTTGGCCGTCTCGTGGCCGGAGACGCGGACTCCTATCGCTATCTCGTGGAAAGCATAAGACGCTTTCCTGATCAGGAACGCTTCGCCGAGATGATAAGAGACGCGGGGTTCGAGCGTGTGCAATACCGGAACCTGACCGGCGGCATTGCCGCCATCCACTCGGGCTGGCGACTTTAGGTGAGGCGACAGACGTGAACGCCATCGCGAATATGGCGCGGCTGACGAAGGCGGGGGCGACTCTCGCCTGGAGCGGCGCACGGGTTCTGCCCGACGACGCGCGCGTGTCTGGGCCGCTCGCCGTATTCGGCCGGGTCACGGCGCCCTTGCGCAAGAAGGGCGGCACGCAGAACGAGGCGCGGCTGTCCTCGGCGCTCACGTCCCTCGGGCCGTCCTACATCAAGCTCGGCCAGTTCCTCGCCACGCGTGACGATATCGTCGGCCGGGAACTCGCGCGGGATCTCTCCACGCTCCAAGACCGTCTGCCGCCGTTCTCGCAAGGCCAAGCGGTCAAGCTGGTCGAGGCCGAGCTGGATGCGCCGATCACGACGCTTTTCGCCGAGTTCGGCCCGCCCGTCGCGGCGGCGTCCATCGCCCAAGTCCACAAGGCCAAGGTGCGCGGCTCCGATGGGACGCTCAAGGACATGGCCGTGAAGGTGCTGCGTCCCGGCATCGAGCAGCGCTTCAAGAAGGATCTCGATTCCTACTTCTTCGCCGCCCGCATGATCGAACGGTTCCACGCGCCGTCGCGTCGTCTCCGCCCCATCGCGGTCGTCGACACGCTGGCGAAGTCCGTCGCCATCGAGATGGATTTGCGCATGGAGGCGGCCGCCATCTCGGAGATGGCCGACAACATCGCCGGCGACGAGGGCTTCCGCGTCCCGAAAGTCGATTGGCAACGCAGCGCCCGCCGCGTGCTCACGCTCGAATGGATCGACGGCACGCCGATGGGCGATCTTGGGGCGCTTAAGGCCAAGGGGCATGACCTGAAAGCGCTGGGTTCGACGCTGATGCAGACCTTCCTGCGCCATGCGATGCGCGACGGCTTCTTCCATGCAGACATGCATCAGGGCAATCTCTTCGTCGATGCCGAAGGCCGCATCGTCGCGGTTGACTTCGGCATCATGGGACGCCTCGGCATGAAGGAACGCCGGTTCCTTGCCGAGATTCTCTACGGCTTCATCACGCGCGACTACCGGCGCGTCGCCGAGGTGCATTTCGAAGCGGGCTACGTGCCGCGCAAGCATTCGGTGGCGCAATTCGCGCAGGCTCTGCGTGCCATCGGCGAGCCCATCATGGACCGCCCCGCCAGCGAGATCTCCATGGCGCAACTGCTGGGGCAATTGTTGCAGTACACGGAAGTCTTCGACATGCAGACCCGGCCCGAGCTGATCATGCTGCAGAAGACCATGGTCGTGGTCGAAGGGGTGGGCCGGACGCTCGACCCCGAGCTGAACATGTGGACCGTGTCAGAGCCGATCGTGAAGGAGTGGCTCGAAAGCCAGCTCGGCGCCGGCGCGCGGATCGAGCAGGCCGCCGAGGGCGCCGCCTCCGTCGGGCGTTTCGTCGGGGACTTGCCGAAGCTGCTACGCCAGGCCGAGCATGCCGCGGACTCGTTCGCCGCCATGGCCGAGGACGGGCTGCGGCTGGACGACGAGAGCGTGGTGCGGCTGGCGCAGGCGCAGAAGGCCCAAGACCGCTGGACGCGGCTTGGCATCTGGGTTGGCGCGCTCGCGCTCCTTGCCATCGCGGTCGCGCAGATCCTCTGAGGCCCACCGAGAGGGCGTCGCTGTGGTAGACTATCGCGCAAGAACCCAAGGACAGATCCGATGCTGAACGGCAAGCGCATCCTCCTGATCGTCGGCGGCGGCATCGCCGCCTACAAGTCTCTGGAACTCGTCCGCCGCCTGCGTGAGCGGGGCGCGACCGTGCGCGTCGTCCTCACGCAAGGCGGGGCGCAGTTCGTGACGCCGCTCTCCTTCTCGGTCCTGTCGGGAGAGGAAGCCTTCACCGATCTCTTCGATCTCAAGGACGAGGCGGAGATCGGGCATATCCAGCTCAGCCGCGAGGCCGATCTCGTGGTGGTCGCGCCGGCGACCGCGGACCTGCTCGCCAAGATGGCGAACGGGCTTGCGAACGATCTCGCTTCCACCGTGCTGATGGCCACCGATAAGTCTGTGCTCGTGGCGCCCGCCATGAATGTGCGCATGTGGCAGCATCCGGCGACCCTACGCAATGTCGAAACCTTGCGCGCCGACGGCGTGCGCTTCGTAGGCCCCGAAGAGGGCGACATGGCGTGCGGCGAGTTCGGTCCCGGCCGCATGGCCGAGCCGGAAGACATCGCCGGCGCGATTGCGCGCCTTCTGCCGAGCGCCGAGGGCGTGTCGCTCGTGGGCCGCCATGTGCTGATCACCTCCGGCCCGACCTACGAGCCCATCGATCCCGTGCGCTACATCGCAAACCGCTCGTCGGGCAAACAAGGACATGCCCTGGCGCGCGCGGCGAAGGACATGGGCGCGCGCGTCACGTTGATCTCAGGCCCGACGCACTTGCCCGACATTCCGGGCGTCATGACGGTCAAGGTCGAGACCGCTGCGGACATGCTCGACGCGGCGCTCGGCGCGCTTCCCGCCGATATTGCGATCTGCGCCGCCGCCGTCGCCGACTGGCGCGCGGCTACGCAAGCGATGGAGAAGCTCAAGAAGGTAGAGGGGCAAACCGCGCTCAATCTTGCGCTCGCCCGCAACCCGGACATTCTCGCAACGCTGGCGGCGCCCGGCGCTCGGCGGCCCGCGCTCGTCATCGGCTTCGCGGCCGAGACCGAAACGATCATCACCCATGCGCAGGAGAAGTTGAGCCGGAAGGGCGCCGACTGGATTGTCGCCAACGACGTGTCGCCGGATACGGGGATCATGGGGGGCGACCGTACGGAGGTCCATCTGGTCTCGGCGGCGGGCGTCGAGGATTGGCCGGCCATGGGCAAGGACGAAATGGCCGTGAAGCTTCTCGCCCGCGCTGCCGAGGCGCTGCACACGGTGCAGCTAGCGGCAGAATAAGGGGGCCGGATGAAGCCTCGCCTGCGCGTCCTGCGGCTTCCGCATGGGGAAGGCCTAAAGCTGCCGGCCTATCAGACCGAGCACGCGGCCGGCTTCGACCTTGTCGCGGCCGTGACCGAGAACGAGCCGCTAATGCTCAGCGCTGGCGCCCGGGGCGCCGTGCCAACGGGCCTCGTGTTCGAGTTGCCGCAAGGCTACGAGGCGCAGGTGCGCCCACGTTCGGGGCTCGCGTTGAAGCACGGCGTGACGGTGCTCAACAGCCCCGGCACGATCGACGCGGATTACCGCGGCGAAGTACAGGTCGTGCTGATCAACCACAGCGACGAGGCCTTCCGCATCGCGCGGGGCGATCGCATCGCCCAAGTGGTCATCGCGCCGGTCACGGCTGTCGATATCGAAGAAGTTTCGGATGTGAGCGAGACGCGGCGTGGCGCCGGCGGTTTCGGCTCGACGGGCTGAGTGTTTCTGGAGCGCTGGGCGCGAGCGGCGCCATCCATGCAAGGAGATGCTTCGATCGCCACCATGCTGACAGACAGTGAAATCGCCCGGTACCGCAGGCATCTGGTCTTGAAAGAGATCGGCGGCGAGGGGCAGCAGCGCTTGAAGGCGGCCAGTGTCCTCGTCGTAGGAGCGGGTGGCCTTGGGTCGCCGCTGATCCTCTATCTGGCGGCGGCCGGAGTCGGGCAAATCGGTGTCATCGACGACGACCGCGTCAGCCTCGACAATCTGCAACGCCAGGTCCTGCATGGCACCGAGTCCGTCGGTATGCAGAAGACGCGCAGCGCCGCGACGACGGTTTGGAGCCTCAACCCCCACGTGGAGATGAAGCTCTTCACCACCCGTCTGGTCGCGGAAAACGCTCAGAGCATCGTCGGCGCTTTCGACATCGTTGCCGACGGCTCGGACAATTTCGCCACGCGCTATCTCGTCAACGATGCGTGTTACTTCGCCAAACGGCCTCTGGTCGCCGCAGCGGTCGGCCCGTTTGATGGTCAACTGACCACGTTCCGGGCCTTCGAGAACGATTCGAACGGCAAGCCCAACCCCAACTATCGCTGCCTGTTTCCGGCGCCGCCGCCGGAGGGCACTGTGCCCGCCTGTTCGGAAGCCGGGATCTTGGGCGCGGTCGCGGGCGTCCTCGGCTGCCTTCAGGCTGTGGAAGTCATCAAAGAGCTCCTAGGCATCGGTGAGGGGCTGGTGGGTCGCCTCATGCTCTATGAGGCCCTCCAGGCCCGGTTTTCGCAGATCAGCTACGCCTGGGATCCCAACAACCCGCTCAACGGGCAAACTCCCAGCCACAAGGACTTGTCGCACCACAGCCGCTGAAGCCTCGCGGTAGCGGCCGCCCGCGGTCTGCCACCGCGGCGACAGGATTTCTCAACCTTTTGACGGCACGATTCGCGCGCTAAACTCTGAATTGATCGTATGACGATCAATGACGGGATCGCCTGGCGATCATGCCCGGCGGCGTCCGATAGGGCTGAGTGATGTCCGACGAGCCGAGGCAACAGACGATCACGGCCCAGTGCGCCATTGCCGGCGGCGGGCCGGCCGGCGTGATGCTGGGATTCCTGCTTGCCCGGGCGGGCGTGAAGGTGGTCGTTCTCGAGAAGCACGCCGACTTCTTCCGGGACTTCCGCGGAGACACGATCCATCCCTCGACGCTCGAAGTGATGGATGAACTCGGCTTGCTCGACGACTTTCTCGAACTGCCACATCAGAAGGTGGAGGCGCTCAGCGTCGAGATCGGCGATCGGACGCTGAAGGTGGCCGACTTCTCACACCTGCCGACGGCGGCCAAGTTCATCGCGATGATGCCGCAATGGGACTTTCTCGATTTTCTCGCCGCACGCGGCAAGCGCTACCCGAATTTCGATCTGCACCTGGGTGCGGATGTGGATGAGCTCCTGACCGAGAATGGCAAGGTCGTCGGTCTGAAAGCGGCCACTCACGCGGGTGACCTGGAGGTGCGGGCCGATCTCGTCGTCGGTGCGGACGGCCGTCACTCGACGGTACGGTCGCTCGCCCGGCTGGAGGTCGACGATATCGGCGCACCCATGGACGTGCTGTGGATGCGCCTGTCCCGCAAGCCCGAAGACGGCGACGCCACCTTCGGCAAGGTCGAGCCGGGCCGGTTCTTCATCATGATCAACCGGGGCGACTACTGGCAGTGCGCCTATGTCATTCCCAAGGGCGGCTTCAACCAATTGCGGCGCGATGGCCTCGAATCCTTCCGGCAAACGATCATGGCGCTGAAGCCGTCGCTCGGGGCGCGCGTGCGCGAACTTGAGACCTGGGATGACGTGAAGCTGCTGTCGGTCCGCGTCGACCGGCTGAAGACGTGGTACCGGCCAGGCCTACTGTGCATCGGCGATGCGGCCCACGCCATGTCCCCGATCGGCGGCGTGGGCGTCAATCTCGCGATCCAGGACGCCGTGGCGACCGCGAACATCCTGGCGTTGCCGTTGCTCGAGCGGAGTATCTCGGAGGCCGATCTGGCGCGGGTGCAGAAACGCCGGACCCTCCCCGTCAAGCTGACACAGCGGATGCAGGTGTTCCTGCAGGACAAGGTGATCGCCAGTGTCCTGTCCGCGAGCAAGATCACGGAGATTCCGTTCCCATTGCGGGTGCTGAACGACTTTCCTCTGCTCCGGCGTATCCCTGGCCGGATTATCGGCCTCGGGTTCCGGCCCGAGGACGTCGCCCTTCCGGAAGTGGCGCGCGCGACACGCGCCTGATCCTGCTTGGATGACTGCCCGGACTAGAACATGGCCGGGTGGACGCGGTCCGGCGGCGCATGGCCGTCCAGGAAGGTCTTGATGTTGACGATGACCTTCTCGCCCATGTCGACGCGGCCCTCGAGCGTGGCCGATCCCATGTGGGGCAGCACGACAACTTTCTCGTTCCGCAGCAGCTTCGGGTTCACGGCGGGTTCGTGCTCGAACACGTCGAGCCCGGCTCCGGCCAGTTCGTTGTTGTCGATCATGCGGGCCAGCGCGTTCTCGTCGATCACCTCGCCACGCGCGGTATTGACGACGTAGGCCGACGGCTTCAGCAGCGCGAGGCGGCGGGCCGACAGCAAATGATACGTGGCCGGCGTGTGCGGGCAATTGATGGAGATGATGTCCATCCGCGCCAGCATCTGGTCGAGGCTGTCCCAATAGGTGGCCTCGAGCGATTTCTCGACATCGGCGGCAACCCGGCGCCGATTGTGATAGTGGATCTGGAGACCGAAGGCCTTGGCGCGCCGGGCGACGGCCTGCCCGATGCGTCCCATGCCTACGATTCCAAGGCGCTTGCCGAAGATCCGTTGACCCAGCATCCACGTCGGCGACCAGCCTTGCCACTCGTCGCTGCCGGATTTCAGCAGCATCGCCCCCTCGGTAAGCCGCCGGGGAACCGCGAGGATCAGGGCCATGGTCATGTCTGCCGTGTCCTCGGTGAGGACGCCCGGCGTATTCGTGACAAGGATGGCGCGATTGCGTGCCGTGTCGAGGTCGATATTGTCGACACCCGTCCCGAATTGAGCGATCAGCTTGAGGTCCGGTCCGGCCTGGCTCAGCACGGCGCGGTCGATCCTGTCGGTGACGGTCGGCACGAGCACATTGGCCTCCTTCACGGCGGCGATCAGTTCGTCCCGTGTGAAGGGCTTGTCCTCGATGTTGAGCCGCGCGTCGAACAGCTCCCTCAGCCGTGTCTCCACGACATCCGGTAGCTTACGCGTGACGATAACGAGCGGTCGTTCAGTAGCCATGGTTATGTCCCGTCAGAAGTCTGGGCGGTCCGGAGCCCTAGCGCGCGATATGATACACGATCCGTTCACTTTTCACCGCCAATCAGAGGGTAAGATTCGGCATCTGAGGGGCATTTCAATGGGCAATCGCAGGACGGCACGGCTGAGGACGGCGCTGGCAGTGGCCGGGGGCGCTTTTCTCGCGGGGCTGCTTCTGCAGGGCTCACCAGGGCCGGTCACGGCCGCGGAAGTGGTTGTCCCGATTGCCGCGAACGGCACTAGCTCGGGCCTGCGCGTGCCGCGCTTCGTTAGCCTCAAGTCGGACAAAGTTAATGTCCGGCGCGGCCCCAGCACGGATCAGTCGATTGTCTGGGTATTTTCCCGCGCGGGCCTTCCCGTCGAGGTCATTGCCGAGTTCGAAAACTGGCGGCGGGTCCGTGACAGCGAGGGCGCCGATGGCTGGGTGTTCCACAGCCTGCTCAGTGGACGGCGTACCGTCCTGGTGAGCCCTTGGAGCAAGGGCGAGCAAAGCCCCGTCTCGATTCCGCTCCACGAGAGCCGGTCTGCCAGGTCCGGTGTCGTCGCGCAGCTGCAGCCGGGCGTCCTCGGAGACCTCGTCGAATGCGACGGCTCCTGGTGCGAGCTGTCCGTAGGCGATTACTCCGGCTACGTCCAACAGGAAAAGCTGTGGGGCGTGTACCGCGATGAGAAGGTCGAATAGCGCAAAACTTGAAGGCGGCGGAAGGACCGCGGCGCTTTAGACGAGCAGTCTAGCTGTCCTTGTCGACGAGACGGACCAGCACGTCCACGCGGCTGATCATCTTGCCATCCGGCGCTTCGGGCAGGCCTTCAATGCGGATCGCATTCGTATCGATGTCCAGCAGCTTCGCGCTGTTCTCGCAGAAGAAATGGAAGTGGTTCGACGTGTTGGTGTCGAAATAGGTCTTCGCCCCTTCCACGGCCACGGCCCGCAACAGTCCGGCCTCGGTAAACTGGTGCAGCGTGTTGTACACGGTCGCCAGCGATACGGGCACCTGCGATGCGACGGCCTCTTCGTGCAGGCGTTCCGCCGTCACGTGCCGGTCGCCTTCGGCGAACAGAAGCCGGGCGAGCGCGAGCCGCTGACGCGTTGGCCGCAGCCCAGCGCCGCGCAGCAGCCTTGCTGCGTCGCCGACCGGGGCCATTTTCGGATCATCTGCCGTCGGGGTCTCTGTCATCGTCTCGTTCGAATAAGTCATTGATGCTCGGAATATAGTGGGAAGCCGCAGCCACCGCAATGCTATGGCTTGGCGGACATTTTGGTACCTTGACCTGCATCATTCGATGGGCCGAAAAAAGGCCGTCTGCTTGGCCCTCTCGGGCGGGCTTTTGGTGGGCTCGGGCATGTGTTAGGAAACCTGCCCACCTAATGGACGACATTCCCAACGAAGGACCATAAAGCGTGCAAGAACCACTGGCGGAACGGCAGTCCAGCTTCGACTATGAGGACCTGCTCGCGTGCGGCCGGGGCGAGTTGTTTGGCCCCGGCAATGCCCAACTGCCACTGCCTCCCATGCTGATGTTCGACCGGATTCCGCTGCTGGATAGGACCGGCGGCGAGTTCGGCCGCGGCCAAGTCGTGGCGGAATTGGACGTGAAGCCCGATCTTTGGTTCTTCGCCTGCCACTTCCAGGGGGACCCGGTCATGCCGGGCTGTCTCGGGCTGGACGCGCTATGGCAGATGCTCGGGTTCTTCCTCGGCTGTACCGGCGCGCCCGGAAGGGGCCGGGCACTCGGGGTTGGCGAAGTGAAGTTTTCGGGCATGGTGGTGCCGACGGTGAAAAAGCTGGAATATATCGTCGATGTTCAGCGGGTCATTCTCCGCAAGTTCGCGCTCGGAACGGGCAACGGCGTGCTCAAGGCGGACGGCGAGACGATTTACACGGCCAAGGACCTCAGGGTCGGCCTGTTTCAGGAAGAAGCCGCACCGGCTGGTGCATAGACGGAATTTAGCGGCACGAGCCGCAGGGACGTTGAGCCAATGAAACGCGTGGTCGTAACGGGCATGGGCATCGTTTCCTCAATCGGAAACAATGCACAGGAAGTCTTGGCCTCTCTTCGCGAGGCCAAGTCCGGTATCGTCAAGGCCGACAAATACGCTGAACTCGGATTCCGCTGCCAGGTCCACGGCGCTCCCTCGCTCGCTTGGGAGGAGGCGATCGACCGGAAAATTCGCCGCTTCATGGGCGCGGGCGCCGGCTGGAACTACGTGGCCATGGAACAGGCCATTCAGGATGCAGGTCTCGAGGAAAGCGATATCTCCAACGAGCGCACCGGGTTGATCATGGGCTCCGGCGGTCCCTCGACGCGGGCCATCGTGCAGGCGGCCGATACGACGCGCGAGCGCGGACCGAAAAAGGTCGGCCCGTTCGAAGTTCCCAAATCCATGAGTTCGACGAACTCGGCGACGCTGTCGACGCCCTACCACATCAAGGGCGTGAGCTACTCGATCTCGTCGGCCTGTTCCACGAGCGCGCACTGCATTGGCAATGCGGCCGAACTGATTCAGCTCGGCAAGCAGGACATCATCTTCGCCGGCGGCGGCGAGGAGCTCGATTGGACGCTCTCGGTTCTGTTCGATGCGATGAACGCTATGTCTTCCGACTTCAACGATCAGCCGGAAAAAGCGAGCCGCGCCTATGACGCGGCGCGCGACGGGTTCGTGATCGCCGGCGGTGCCGGCGTGCTCGTACTCGAGGAGTTGGAGCATGCCAAGGCGCGCGGCGCGAAGATCTACGCCGAGATCGTCGGCTATGGTGCGACGTCGGACGGTCACGACATGGTGCTGCCCTCGGGCGAGGGCGCAGTACGCTGTATGCGGATGGCGATGCAATGCCTGGGCGAAGACAAGATCGACTATATCAATCCGCACGCAACCTCGACGCCTCAGGGCGACGTCCTGGAGATTCAGGCCATTCGCGACGTGTTTGGCGAGGATTGCCCGCCGATCAGCGCCACCAAGTCGCTGACGGGCCATTCGCTCGGGGCGGCCGGCGTGCACGAGGCGATCTATTCCTTGCTGATGATGAAGAACGGCTTCATCTGTGAGTCCGCGAATATCGAAAATCTTGACCCGGACGTCGCGGACGTCCCAATTGTCCGTGAACGCCAGGACGGCGTTACTCTAGACACGGTAATGTCCAACAGTTTTGGTTTTGGAGGCACGAACGCCTCCCTCGTTTTCCGCCGGTTGGACGGCTGAGGCCGGTGGAATGGGTCTTTAGGCAACTTTCAGCAGAGTAAGTACGATGGCACCGACCAAAGATATTGCAGAACCCGGACCGCTAATGGCGGGCAAGCGCGGCTTGGTGATGGGCGTCGCCAACGATCGATCGATCGCTTGGGGCATTGCCCGCGTCTTGCACGGACAGGGCGCCGAGCTGGCGTTCAGCTATCAGGGCGGTGCATTCGGCCGCCGCGCCGTACCGCTGGCCCAATCGATCGGTGCGGAGATCATCGAAGAGGTCGATGTTGAGGATCTCGACAGCGTCGACCGTATGCTCGATGTGATCCGGGAAAAATGGGGCAAGCTGGACTTCGTTGTGCACGCCCTCGCCTTCTCCGACCGGAACGAGCTCAAGGGCCGCTACTGCGATACGACGCGGAAGAACTTCGAGCACACGATGGTCATCTCCTGTTTCTCCTTCACGGAGATCTGCAAGCGCGCCTCCGACATGATGAACGAAGGCGGTTCACTCCTGACGCTGACCTATGGCGGCTCGACCCGCGTGGTGCCCTGCTACAACGTCATGGGGGTCGCCAAGGCGGCCCTCGAGGCGTCCGTGCGCTATCTCGCTTCTGATCTCGGGCCGCAAGGCATTCGCGTGAACGCGTTGTCTGCCGGCCCTATGCGGACGCTGGCGGGCGCTGGCATTTCCGATGCGCGGACCCTGCTGCACTACCAGCAGCAGCATGCGCCGATGCGACGTTCGCCGACGCTGGACGAGGTCGGCGGTTCCGCGCTGTACCTTCTGTCCGATCTCTCCGGTGCGGTCACGGGCGAGGTTCATTTCGTCGACTGCGGCTACGCGACGACCTTCATGCCGGACCTCGAGTCCCTGAAAGAGATCGAGCGGGCCGAGGAAATCGGCACTGCGATGGCCAAGTCCGCGCCGCGCGAAGCCGCGCAATAGTGAACCGGCAGATGTGCCGCTGCGTAGGGATTGCCTAAGGAGTACCCATGTTCGAAATCATCGTAATGGTTTGTCTCGCCGCGACCGGGGAGCAATGCAAGGAGTACAAGCTGACCGAGACGCAGTATGAGGATGCTGTATCGTGCATTCGAGAGAGCCACTCCACGGCCTATGAGTGGCAAAGCGACAATTCCAAATTCACGGACATCGGCACGCGCTGCGCCAAGGACGCCAAGGTTCCCGCGGCGCCGCACAGCTAGACGCCTTTCGCAGCGAGCGACGCAAAACAAAAGGGGCGCCGAAGCGCCCCTTTTTCGCATCTGAATGTCTTCGTCCGACCTAGCCGGCGTCGGCGACTTCCTTTTCCTTGCCGGTCTCCTGGTCGACCACTTTCATCGACAGGCGGACCTTGCCGCGCTCGTCGAAGCCGAGCAGCTTGACCCAGACCTCGTCGCCTTCCTTGACCACGTCCCCAACAGTCTTGGGGCGGCCCTCGGCGAGCTGCGAGATGTGCACGAGGCCGTCGCGCGGACCGAAGAAGTTCACGAACGCGCCGAACTCCATGCACTTGACGACCTTGCCGCGATAGATCTCGCCGACCTCGGGCTCCGCCGCGATCGACTTGATGCGGGCGATGGCCTGGCGGATCGATTCCGCGTTGGCGGATGCAATCTTGACCGTGCCGTCGTCGGAGATATCGATCTTGGCGCCGGACTCCGCGACGATCTCGCGGATGACGGAACCGCCCGAGCCGATGACCTCACGGATCTTGTCGGTCGGGATCTGGATCGTCTCGATGCGCGGGGCGTATTCGCCAAGCTCGGGACGGGCCTCGTTCAGCGCCTTGTCCATCTCACCCAGGATGTGCAGGCGCCCATCCTTGGCCTGGTCGAGGGCGATCTTCATGATCTCCTCGGTGATGCCGGTGATCTTGATGTCCATCTGGAGCGACGTGACGCCCTCGGACGTACCCGCCACCTTGAAGTCCATGTCGCCGAGATGGTCCTCATCGCCCAAGATATCAGACAGGACGGCGAACTGGTCGCCTTCCTTGATGAGGCCCATGGCAATACCGGCGACAGGACGCTTGAGCGGTACGCCGGCGTCCATCAAGGCAAGCGAGGAGCCGCAGACCGTCGCCATCGAGGACGAACCGTTCGACTCGGTGATCTCCGACACGACGCGCAGCGTGTAGGGAAACTGCTCATGATCCGGCAGGATCGGGTGGACAGCCCGCCAGGCCAGCTTGCCGTGGCCGATTTCGCGGCGGCCGGGCGAACCCATGCGGCCGGTTTCGCCAACGGAGTAGGGCGGGACGCTGTAATGCAGCAGGAACTTCTCTTTGTATGTTCCCTGCAGGGCATCGACGAACTGCTCGTCGTCGCCCGTGCCCAGCGTCGTCACGACGAGGGCTTGTGTCTCGCCACGGGTGAACAGCGCGCTGCCGTGCGTACGGGGCAGAACGCCGACCTCGCACACGATCGGGCGGACGGTCACCAAGTCGCGGCCATCGATGCGCTTCTTGGTCTCGAGAATGCTGCCGCGCACGACATCCTGCTCGGCCTTCTTGAAGGCACTGGCGACCTTGCCGGCGATCGAGCCGTCATCGTCTTCGGGAACGAGCGTAGAAACGACCGTCTCCTTCACCTTGGCGATGCTGTCGCGGCGGTCCTGCTTGGAGACGATGGCATAGGCGTCGCGAAGACCCGCATCGGCGAGCTCGCTCACCTTGGCGACCATCTCGGAATTGTCTTCGGAGCTCAGCTCCCAAGGCTCCTTGGCGGCAACCTCGGCAAGCTTGACGATGGCGTCGATCACGGGCTGGAAGTGCTCATGACCGTACATCACGGCGCCGAGCATCACGTCTTCGGGAAGCTCGTTGGCTTCCGATTCGACCATCAGAACCGCGTCCTTGGTGCCGGCGACCACGAGATCCAGCGCGGTCTCGGGCATTTCGTCGACCATGGGGTTCAGGATGTACTTGCCGTCCACGTAGCCCACGCGCGCGGCGCCGATGGGGCCGAGGAAAGGCACGCCCGATAGGGTCAGCGCCGCGGAGGCGGCGACCATGGCCACGATATCGGGGTCGTTCTCCATGTCGTGCGAGAGCACGGTGGTGATGACTTGGGTATCGTTCTTGAAGCCCTTGGCGAACAGCGGGCGGATCGGACGGTCGATCAGGCGCGAGGTGAGGGTTTCCTTTTCGGTCGGGCGCCCTTCGCGCTTGAAGTAACCGCCGGGAATCTTACCGGCGGCGAACGTCTTCTCCTGGTAGTTCACGGTCAAAGGAAAGAAGTCGATTCCGGGCCGTGCTTCCTTCGCCGCGACAACGGTCGCAAGAACGCAGGTTTCGCCATACGTGGCGAGGACGGCGCCGTCGGCCTGGCGCGCGACGCGCCCGGTCTCGAGTTTGAGCGGGCGCCGGGCCCATTCAATTTCTACCGTGTGTTTATCGAACATGTGTGTGTCCCATTCGGTAGGGAAAGATAAGGCCGCCCCGCCGCCCGGTGGCGAGGGGACGAGCCCGTGCGTATTAAGTAAGATAAGGCCGTCCCGCTGCCCGGTGGCAAGGGGACGAGCCCGTGCGTATCAACTGGAAGCTCCCACGCGTGCCGCTGACTGCGGCGCGGATGCTACCGGCGAATTCCGAGCCGGCCGATGAGCTTCTTGTACCTTTCTTCGTCTGACGCTTTCACGTAGTCGAGCAGGCGGCGGCGCTGGCTGACCATTTTCAACAGCCCGCGACGCGAATGGTTGTCCTTACCGTGCGTCTTGAAGTGCTCGGTGAGGTTGCTGATGCGCTCGGTGAGAATGGCGACCTGGACTTCCGGGGATCCGGTATCGTCTGCCTTGGTCGCGTATTCCTTGATAAGCTCTAGTTTGCGTTCAGCACTAATCGACATCGGGTTCTCCTTAACGATTTGAGGTGTGTGACAAGGCCGGGCCGGGATGTCGTCCAGCGCGGTCGGGTTCTGATGCGGGGCACGCCTGCGATTTTCGCGAGGGTCCCACGCAACCGCTGCACTATAGGGATTATCGTCCCCGAGACCAGCGCTATTTGGGGGTCTATTCGGGCAGCACGAAGACCCGCGAAGTATGGAATTCCCCACGGGCGACCTCGCCGATGGCGACGGGAGCGCCCCGGGAGACGGCGTAGGCGGCGCCGGCCATGATCGGCGCGTCACGCCCGCGCAGCAAAACGGCGCGCCCCTGGCGAATATTGGCGGCATCCGTGGGCGTGACGGGCAGAGCGGGCAAGTCGGCGAGGGCCGTCTCGACCGGTTGCAGTAAGGCATGCAGCGCGTCCCGGCCGCTCTCGGCGGCCTGCTCCACCTGTTCGAGCGTAACCGTCTGATCGGCTGTGAAGCCGCCGACCCGTGTGCGCCGCAGGGCAGAAATGTGACCCAAACAGCCAAGCGATCGGCCGAGGTCCCGCGCGAGCGCCCGCACATAGGTGCCCTTGCCGCAATCGGCCTCCAGGACGCAATGATCGGGGTCCGGCTGCTCCACCAAGGCGAGACGGTCGATCGAGACCGTCCGGGGCGCCAGCTCGAAGTCCTCTTTATCGCGCGCCAGGTCGTAGGCGCGCGCGCCGTCGACCTTCAGCGCGGAGTATCGCGGCGGGACCTGTTCTATCTCGCCGATGAAGTGCTGAAGGGCGGCCTCGATGTCGGCACGGGACGGGCGGGTCTCGCTGCTCGCGGTCACCGTCCCCTCGCTGTCGTCCGTATCGGTCTCGGCCCCGAAGCGAACCGTAAAGCGGTACGTCTTCTCGCCCTCGACAGCAAAGGGGACAGTCTTCGTGGCTTCGCCGAAAGCAATCGGCAGGACGCCCGTCGCCAGAGGATCCAGCGTGCCGGCATGGCCGGCCTTTTGCGCATCGAAGAGCCAGCGCGTCCGTCCCACCGCCTTGGTGGAGGTCAGCCCCTCGGGCTTGTCCAGAATAAGCCAGCCATTGACCGCTTGGCCCTTCCGCCGCCGTCCCATCGAGAAGCCCTCTAAGCGCTCTTGCTAATCGTCGAGATCGCCCGCGGTGTTGCGGGTGTCGCGGGCCACTTCGGGCGAGGCCAGGATCCGGTCGATCCGTGAAGAGGCCTCGAACGAGGTGTCCTCCCGGAACCTCAGCTCCGGCATGTATCTGAGATCGACGCGCTTCGCCACTTCGCCGCGCAGGAAGCGCTTGTGCAGCTCCAGATGCTTGACGACGTCGCCCGCTTCGCCGCCGCCGAGCGGCATGACATAGCAGGTCGCGACCTTGAGATCGGGCGACATGCGCACTTCCGGAACAGTCAGCGAGTGGCGCGCGATGACGTCGTCCAGCACCTCGCCGCGCGCAAAGATCTCCGCTAGCGCGTGCCGGACGAGTTCGCCCACTTTCAACTGGCGCTGGCTTGGCGCGCGGGCGCCTTTATCTCGCGATGCCATCGGTCGGTCTCGTGAATCCGTGTTTCGGTTGCGCGCGGGCAGGAGCCGCGTGGGGCGCCCTGGTTAGAGCGTGCGCTGCACGTGCTCCACCTGGAAGCACTCGATCACGTCGCCCTCGCGCATGTCCTGGTAGCCCTCGAAGGCCATGCCGCATTCCTGACCGGCCACGACCTCCTTAACCTCGTCCTTGAAGCGCTTGAGCGTGGAAAGCTCGCCTTCGTGAATAACGACGTTGTCGCGGATCAGGCGGACATGAGCGCCGCGCTCGACCTTGCCTTCGGTCACGCGGCAGCCCGCCACCTTGCCGACCTTGGAGATGTTGAACACCTCCAGGATATCGGCGTTGCCGAGGAAGGTCTCGCGCCGCGTCGGGGACAGAAGCCCCGACATGGCTTGGCGCATATCGTCGACGAGATCGTAGATCACCGCGTAGTAGCGCACTTCCACGCCGTCGCGCTCCGCCGCGCCACGGGCCTGC
Source organism: Methyloceanibacter sp. (assembly GCA_037383205.1). Classification (GTDB taxonomy): domain Bacteria; phylum Pseudomonadota; class Alphaproteobacteria; order Rhizobiales; family Methyloligellaceae; genus Methyloceanibacter. The sequence continues at coordinate 9,464 of JARRPE010000015.1, read as the reverse complement.
GCATTGGCGCGCACATTGAAGCCGAGCACCACGGCGCCGGAAGTCGACGCCAGGGAAATGTCGGATTCGGTGATGCCGCCGACGCCCGTATGGACGAGCCGCGCCCGGACTTCGTCCGAGCCGAGTTGGGCGAGGGCCGCGCCGATCGCTTCGACCGAGCCCTGCACGTCGCCCTTGATGACGAGCGGGAACTCCTTGACGCCGTCTTCCTTGAGCTGGCTCATCATCTGCTCAAGGCTGCCGCGCTGACCGGCCACCGCCAGTGTCTTGCGGCGCTCGCGCTCACGGTATTCGGTGATCTCGCGCGCCCGCGACTCGTTCTCCACCACGGCGAACTGATCGCCGGCTTCCGGCGCGGTATCGAAACCCAAAACCTCGACCGGAACGGACGGGCCGGCTTCCTTGGTGTGCTCGCCGAGATCGTTGATCAGGGCGCGGACACGGCCCCAGGCCGAACCCGCGACGACGATATCGCCGAGCTTGAGCGTGCCGCGCTGAACCAGCGCCGTGCCCACGGGGCCGCGCCCGCGCTCGAGCTTGGCTTCCACGATCACGCCATCGGCCGGACGGTTCGGATTGGCCTTCAGTTCCAAGACTTCCGCCTGCAGCACGACCGCTTCCAGCAGCGCGTCGAGATTGGTCCGCTTGAGAGCCGAAACCTCGATCTCCAGCGTGTCGCCGCCCATGCTTTCCACCACGATCTCGTGGCTCAGCAGTTCGGTGCGCACCCGCTGCGGGTCAGCGCCCGGCTTGTCGATCTTGTTGATCGCGATGATGATCGGCACCTCGGCCGCCTTGGCGTGGTTGATCGCCTCGATCGTCTGCGGCTTCACGCCGTCATCGGCGGCCACGACCAGAATGACGATGTCCGTGACCTTGGCGCCGCGCGCACGCATGGCGGTGAAGGCCGCGTGACCGGGGGTGTCGATGAAAGTGATCTTCTGACCGGAGGGCACGGTGACCTGATAGGCACCGATATGCTGGGTGATCCCACCGGCTTCCTGGCTGACCACGTTTGCCGCCCGAACGGCGTCCAGAAGCGAGGTCTTGCCGTGGTCGACGTGACCCATGATGGTCACCACGGGCGCGCGCGGCTCCAGATCTTCTTCGCTGTCCTTCTCGCCGATGAAGCCTTCTTCCACGTCGGCCTCCGACACGCGGCGCACGGTATGGCCGAATTCTTCAGCGATGAGCTGCGCGGTATCGGAATCGATCACGTCCGTGATCTTGTGCATCGCGCCGTCCTTCATCAGGTACTTGATGATTTCGACGCCGCGCGCGGCCATGCGGTTGGCGAGTTCCTGAATCGTGATGACGTCGGGAATCGTCACTTCACGGGCGATCTTCTGGCCCGTCTGCGGTCCGGTTCCCTGCTTCTTCTGGCGCTCACGATGGCGCTTCAGCGAGGCGAGGCTCCGCTGGCGCTGCTCTTCGTCGAGCGCGTTGGTGATCGTCAAGCGTCCGCGGACGCGGCGCTCTTCGCCACGGCGTGGCGCGGCTGGGGTCTTCTTGTGTCTGGCGTCCGCCTGGCGCTTCGGTCCCTCTTGGTCCGGCTCCATCGGTCGGCGCGCAGGTTCGGCGGCCTTCGGCGCGGATTTCGGCTTCGCCGCGGCCTCTGCTTCGGCCTCGGCGGCGAGACGCGCTTGTTCCTCGCGTTGCCGGGCTTCTTCCTCGGCGGCTTCCTTGGCGCGCTGCCTGGCGAGGGCGGCCTCTTTCTCGGCGTCCTCCTTAGCCCGCTCGCGCTCTTCGGCGTCGCGCACCCGCGCGTCGGCGAGCGCCTTAGCGCGCGCGTCCTTCTCCTCCTCGGAGAGCTGCTTCAGAACGACGCCGGACCGGCGCTGCTTGCTTGCGGCCGGCTTCGGCGCGGCCTCTTTCGCAGGTGCTTCCTTGGCCGCTGTCTTGGCCTGAGGCTTCTCCTTGGCTTCGTCGGCAGCTGCCGCGCCGCCGGCTCCGATGGACCGGCGCTTTTTCTTCTCGACCAGGACGGATTTGGAGCGTCCATGGCTGAAGCTCTGGCGCACATGGCCCGACTCCACGGTCCGGCGCAAATTGAGAGTCATTTTGCGCCCGCCGCTCTTGCCTTCAGTCTCGTTGGTCTCGCTCATTCTTGTTCCGTATCCAATCCGTATCTGTCTGCGAATGCAGAGATGCCCTTGCGGTAGCGCTCGACACGCGAGGCCGCCGCAAGAAACTTTTGAGCCGCACCGCCCTGGATGAGGGCAGCATGTATCACATTTGTCCGGCCCGATGCCAAACCCAATTCATCTGCGGTAAAGACGCAGATCGCCGGAAGGCCGTGCCCGCCCGTGACCGCGCGGGCCTTGCCGTCCAGTTTGCGGACACCGTCAGCCGCCGCGTCGGCGGCATGGACCAAGGCGATGGTCCGGCCCTTGGTCAGGGCCTATTCAACCTTGGTATGGCCGAAAACGACCTCGCCAGCCTTGTTGGCCAAGGCGAACGCTCCGAGAGCGGATTCGGCCAGAAGGCCGTCGACCCGCTCGGCCAGTCCGTCCGGCACGCGAGCCTCCGCCTTCAGCGCGCGGCTGAAGGCGCGACGCTTGGCGGCCTCGGCTATCGTATCACAGGCGGCGGTGAGCCAAATCCCCCGGCCGGGCAGGCGCTCCTTGAGGTCCGGAACGACAGTCCCGTCCGGCCCCAGCACAAAGCGGATGAGATCCGTCTTAGCCCGATGCGCACGCGTCAGCGCACAGCGCCGCTGGGTGTCCCCAGAGGCCTGCCGCGACGGATCCCGTCGCGTCTTGCTGTGCACTGCCGTTTCCAACCGCAACCGCCTTGTGTCCTATCCGGCTCATGACGCTGTTGCGTCTTCGCCGGAAGCTTCGTCCTCGCCCGCGGCGCTTTCCGCACCCTCGGCGTCTTCGGAGCCGTCTTCTTCGGCCTCGTCAGGCTCCTCGGGGAGCAAATCGGCCTCGTCGATCCAGCCCGCCTTCACGCGCGCGGCCAGGATCAAGTCCTCGCACTGGGCCCGCGTCATCCCGAATCCGTCGAGGAATCCGGCGTGACGGGTCGTTTCCTTGTCCTGCCGCTCGGTCCAGCCGGCGAGATCGTCGGTGGCGCAGTCGGCCAAGTCCTCGACGGTCTTCACGTCATTCTCGCCGAGCGCCACCAGCATCGCCGTGCTCAGGCCCTCAAGTTCGAGCAGGTCGTCGGCGACGCCGAGCTCCTTGCGTTTGGCATCGAGTTCGGCCTCGAGCTTCTCGAGGTGCTCGCGCGCCCGTGCCTGAATCTCGCTCGCGGTTTCCGCATCGAAGCCTTCGATGGAGGAAATTTCGTCCGTGTCCACGAAGGCCACTTCCTCGACGGAGGAAAAGCCTTCCGAGGCGAGCAGCTGGGCGATGACCTCGTCCACGTCGAGCGCTTCCATGAAGCGCGCGGAGCGTTCGGCGAATTCCGCCTGACGGCGCTCGGACTCGGACGCCTCGGTCATGATGTCGATATCCCAACCGGTAAGCTGGGAAGCGAGCCGCACGTTCTGACCCTTACGGCCGATGGCGAGCGACAATTGCTCGTCCGGGACCACCACTTCGATGCGCTCGGCATCTTCATCCAGCACGACTTTGACGACTTCCGCCGGCGCCAGCGCGTTCACGATGAAGGTGGCGGCGTCCGGCGACCATTGGATGATGTCGATCTTCTCGCCCTGGAGCTCGTTGACGACGGCCTGGACGCGAGAGCCGCGCATACCCACGCACGCACCCACGGGATCGATCGAGCTGTCGCGGGAGATGACGGCGATCTTCGCGCGGCTGCCCGGGTCGCGGGCAACGGACTGAATGGTGACGATGCCCTCGTAGACCTCGGGCACTTCCTGCGCGAAGAGCTTGGCCATGAATTCCGGATGCGTCCGCGACAGGAAGATCTGCGGACCGCGCTGTTCGCGCCGCACGTCGTAGACATAGGCGCGGATACGGTCGCCGTAGCGGAAATTCTCGCGCGGCAGGGTCTCGTCGCGGCGGACGACCGCTTCGGCGCGGCCAAGGTCCACGATCACATTGCCGTACTCGACGCGCTTGACAATGCCGTTGACGATCTCGCCCACGCGGTCCTTGTACTCGTCGTATTGACGCTCACGCTCGGCCTCGCGCACCTTCTGCACGATCACCTGCTTGGCGTTCTGCGCGGCTACGCGGCCAAAATCCAACGGCGGCAAGGGCTCGGCGATGAAGTCGCCGACCTGGGCCGCGGGGTTCTTGCGCCGCGCCTCGGCCAACGCGATCTGCGTCGCCTCCAGCGTCACGTCCTCGACGACTTCCAGCAATCGAGCCAGCGAGATTTCGCCGGTCTTCGGATCGACTTCCGCCTTGATCTCGTTCTCGCTGCCGTAGCGCGACTTGGCCGCCTTCTGGATCGCGTCTTCCATGGCGGTGATGACAACTTCGCGGTCGATCGACTTCTCGCGCGCGACAGCATCGGCGATTTGCAGGAGCTCCAACCTGTTGGCGCTCACACCTGCCTGAGACATTCCTTAGCCTCCAAACAAAGTTACGTTCCAATTCGGCAAGCCCGAAGGGGCGGCCGTAAATTCAATGGGTGGCGTCGCCACCCGAAAGATCGGAGCGAAGCGCGTCCACATCCATGGTCAGCTTCGCTTCGCCGATGAGCGAGAAGGGCAGGCCGATGATCATCGGTTCCGGCTTGCCGTCCAGCTCGATCTTCAAATGCACTTCCTCGTCGACCACATCCTCGATGTGGCCCTTGAACCGTTTGCGGCCGTCCACGGCCTCTTTCAGCTCCACCTTTGCTTCATGCCCTACCCACGTGGCGAAATCGCTCGGGCGGACCAGAGGCCGGTCGATACCGGGAGACGAAACCTCCAGGTGGTATGTCCCGGGCATCGGGTCGTAGGCATCGAGCAGGGGAGACAGGCGCCGGCTGATCTTCGCGCAGTCGTCCACATTCATCGTCCCGTCCGGCCGTTCGGCCATGATCTGTACGGTGCCGCCGTCGCGGCCTGAAATCTTGACCCGCACCAGGCGGAACCCGAGTTCTTCCAGAACCGGTTCGGCGAGGTCCGCCACAGCCCGTTCGGGACCCGACTCCTGGACAAAGCGGCGATCCTGATCCGCACTAACGCTCGACATCGATGTCCGCACCCGAGGGGCTCGACCGGCGAAGAACAACGCGGCCCGAAATTGGCCCTGTGCGAAGCCCGTAGCCGAAGCCCATAACAAAAAGGAGCGGGCCGAGGCCCACCCCTGATCAAATCAATCATGAGTTTCTGACGCTAATATACGGTCTTTTCCGAACGATTCAAGCGCGCCGCGTTGTGGAAACACAATATTTTTCAAGTGCTTCCGATTATTCGGACAAGAGCTGGCGCCCAATGCGAGCAAAATCGGCCGCTCGTTCAAGACTAAGGGCGCACAGGCATGCGGCGTGATTACCGCCGATCGAGGTGCCGCCGAAGGCGAGTTGGTCCTCGAAGGTGCAGTTCACATCCCTATAGGCGATCCATTTCTTCTGAGCCGCCGTGAGCGACTGAAGCGCAAACTTCGGACTCTGTCCCATTTCGGCCGCGTGCCGCCGCACCGCCGATTTCAGGATGCCGTAGGCCTCGTTGAGAAAAGCGTCCGCGGCCTCGGCCTTCGTGGACAGGCAGGCCTTGTATTCCGGGTTCGAGGTCGTCTGGGATTCGCAGTCCGCGTAGCAGGTGGATTCGACATCGGCGGCGTGGGCCGGCGCAAACATCGTCGCCACGACGAGCGCGAAGAGGACGAGGGAGATGGTCCGCATGACTTGCTCCGAACGGTTTATTCCGGCGTCAGCGCCGACGGAAGCAAAGATACGCCGGCTTCCGGTGCTCGCTCACTGCCTTGCGCTCGTAGCGCGTTTCCGGCCAGTCCGCTGGGCGCTCCCGCCAGTCGCCGGCGCGGCGCGCGGTCCAGGCAAAGGCGCCGTCGCGGCCAATCGTGGCGAGCGCCTCCCGCGCATAGTTCATGTCGTCGCTGGCGAAACGCAGTTCCCCGCCGGGCCGGACAATACGGGCGAGGGATTGGACGAGCGCTGGCGTCACCAGCCGCCGCTTGGCCTGGCGCTTCTTGGGCCAGGGATCCGGAAAAAGAATGAACGCACGCGCGATCGCGGCGTCAGGCAGCCAGGCGATGAGATCCCGCGCATCGCCGTCATGGATGCGGATCGTCTCGATGCCGTGATCGTCGATGCCGCCGAGCAGGCTCGCGACGCCGTTGAGGAAGGGCTCGCAGCCGATCATGCCGACATCCGGGTTCGCGTGCGCTTGCCAGAGCAGATGCTCGCCGCCCCCAAAGCCGATCTCGAGCCAGACCTCGCGGACTGGTTCGGAAAACAGGGTGGCGAGTTTGGGTTGCGCAGGCGCCGACAGGTCCGGACGCAGGACAGGCAGCAAGTCGGCGACGAGCTGCTGCTTGCGGGCCGTTAGCCGCTTGCCCTTGCGCCTTCCATATGAGCGAAGCGGGCGGGCATCGCTGCCCTCTCGTGTCTCCGTGTTCATTCGAAGCTGGGTGCCAACCATGGGGTCTTCTGTCTACCCCCAAGAAGCCAATGGCCGGGACAAGGCCCGGCCATCCAGCGAATTCTGTTTAGGCGAAGATGCCTAGCTGAGGGCGCCGCGGATCTTGTCGGCCAGATCGACGCGCTCCCAGGAGAAGCCGCCATCGTTGTCCGGCGTCCGGCCGAAATGACCATAGGCCGCCGTCCGTTCGTAGATCGGCCGGCTGAGGCCCAGATGCTCACGAATGCCGCGGGGGCTGAGATCCATCACTTTGCGCAAGGCTTTCTCGAGCTTCTCCTCGTCAACGTTCCCCGTGCCGTGCAGGTCCGCGTAGATCGATAGAGGCTGAGAAACGCCGATGGCATAGGACACCTGCAAGGTGCACTTGTCGGCAAGCCCCGCTTCCACGACGTTCTTGGCGAGGTAGCGGGAGGCGTAGGCCGCGGAGCGGTCGACCTTCGTCGGGTCCTTACCGGAGAACGCGCCGCCGCCGTGCGGAGCCGCGCCGCCATAGGTGTCCACGATGATCTTGCGACCGGTCAGTCCAGCGTCGCCGTCGGGGCCGCCGATAACGAAACGGCCGGTCGGGTTGACATAGAATTTCGTCTTGCCGTCGACCCAACCTTTGGGAAGAACCTCATCGACGACACTGCGGACGATCTCCTCGACCTGTGCCGACGTCGCTTTCTCGTCATGCTGGGTCGAGACGACCACGGAGTCCGCGCGGACAGGCATGCCGTTCTCATAGACGAGAGTTACCTGGCTCTTGGCGTCCGGGCCCAGCTCCGGTGTGCGCCCCGCATGACGGGCCTTGGCCATCTCGTGCAGGATACGGTGCGAATAGAAGATCGGCGCGGGCATCAGCGCGTCGGTCTCGCGGCAGGCATAGCCGAACATGATGCCCTGGTCGCCGGCGCCTTCGTCCTTGTCCTTTTCCGCATCGGCATCCACGCCCATCGCGATATCGGCGGATTGTTCATGTAGGAGGTTTTCGAACTTGGCGAGGTCCCAGTGGAAGCCTTCCTGCTCGTAACCGATCTCCCGGACCGCGCGCCGCGCCGCGGCTTCGATCGCCTCGCCGGTTACGCTCTCCGGTCCCCGAACCTCGCCCGCAAGAACGATGTGATTGGTGGTGACCAGCGTCTCGCAGGCGATCCGCGAGAAGGGATCGGCAGCAAGATAGAGGTCGACGACGGCGTCGGAGATGCGGTCGCACACCTTGTCCGGATGCCCTTCCGACACAGATTCACTTGTAAAGAGGTAGTTTCCTCGAGCCACTAGCGCTTCCCTTCATGTGACACCGTCGGCTCACGGGCCGAGGTGCGGAGCCGGTTCTTGCAACGGGGCGACCCGACGTCAAGCCCCTCGGTTGAGACTGGGCGGGAGACGCTACTTCGAATCCTTCGAGTCGCTCAGAGCCCGGACAAGGTCGACGACGCTCTTGCGCACCCTGGCATCGGAGATTTTGGTGAAGGCGCGATTGAGCTCAAGTCCTTCGCGCGTATTCAGAAACTCGAGGATGAACGCTTCGGACTCCGGCTCAGACATGCCCGTCCCGGCTGCGTTGTCTTCGATGCCGGGGGCCTCTTCGAAGAAGAAGCCAACGGGCACGTCGAGGATTTTCGAAATGTGGTAGAGGCGGCTTGCGCCGATGCGGTTCGCCCCCTTCTCGTATTTCTGCACCTGCTGAAACGTCAGCCCCATGCTGTCGCCGAGGCGCTCTTGGCTCATACCGAGAAGCATGCGCCGCAGCCGGACGCGGCTGCCGACATGGGCGTCGATGGGATTGGGTTTTTTCCCTGCCATTTGTTCAGTCTCGTTGGGGCTGATTGCGGAGAGCAGGGGCCAGGCACTCCCGCAGATTTCGAAGTCAGATCAAGTTCATAGGTTGACCCTGGTCAGCCCGTCAAGCGCGTCGGCCCATTCCATATGCGGCAAACAAGCCATCCCATTAAGGCGATTCCGAGGGCAAGAAGCTCCGTCCACAGCCCCCAGACGGTATAGGGCGTAAGAGGGCCCAAAGTGGGCAATTGGACGTCCCTGATACCCCTCGTATCGAGGTCGATTTGTGCAAGGATTCGGCCCCAGGGATCCACCACCGCGGACACGCCGGTGTTTGCGACGCGGACCAGCGGCAGACCGAGTTCCACGGCGCGGACACGGGCCTGATAGAAGTGTTGATAAGGGCCGGCGCTCGACCCGAACCAGGCATCGTTGGTGATGTTCAGCATCCACCCGGGCCGTTCACCTCCGGCACGCGGGGCACGCGGCGCAGCTTCAGGGCGAACCTCGCTAGGGAAGATGATCTCGTAACAGATCAACGGCAGCAGGGACGGCGCGCCGGGAACGGTCAAGAGTCGGGGGCCCGATCCGACACTGAACCCGCCGCGCACGCCCGTCATTTGCATGATGCCGAGGCTCTCGAGAAAGTCTTGGTAGGGAAGGAACTCACCGAACGGGACGAGGTGAATTTTGTCGTAAGTACCGGTGACCCGCCCCGCGCTGTCCACCGCCATCAGGCTGTTATAGGCATGCCGCGAAACGAGATTGCCCATGTCGTTGCGCTGCTCCGTCCATCGCGCGCTGCCGACCAGCAAGACCGTGTTCGCGGGCAGGATGTCGCCGATTGCGGCGAGCGCATCCGGGGACTTGTCGAGCGGAAACGGGAGAGCCGTTTCGGGCCAGACCACAATATCGACGGACTGAAGCCCTGGACGTTGGGTCATTTCGAGATAGGTCTCGAAAATCCGCGTGGCGTTCTCGGGCCGCCACTTCTCGGCCTGGTCGATCTTGGCCTGGACGAGGCGGACGCGCACGTCCGTCGGCGCATCGGGAGCGTCGGCAAGGCGGATGCCGCCCCAGACATAGGACACGCCGAGGAGGATCGCGAACAGACAGGTCAGAATGGTCGCGCCCCGGCTGCGGACGCCACCGCTGCCCCAAATGACCGCGGGCGATGCGAACAGGAGCACCG
>JARRPE010000014.1:0-14196 GCA_037383205.1 Methyloceanibacter sp. | reverse complement strand
CGACAGGATCAGCCGATCGCACAGGCCGGCTTCCAAGGCCGCCGCGGCGAACGCCACGGCGAGATAGGTCTTGCCCGTGCCGGCCGGTCCCGTGGCGAACACGAGGTCGTTGTTCTGGAGGCACTCGAGATAGGCGCTCTGAGCGGGCGTCCGTGCGGTGATGACCCTTTTGCGGGTCTTGATCTGCTGCGCCTTGGGGCGCACGCCGCTCTCCGCCACATCGGCTGCCGCCGCGTGGCGTACAGCGCCGGCGACATCGCCCACGCTGATGGTCTCACCTTTGGCGAGGCGGTCGTAGAGGTGCTCAAGGATGACCTTTGCGGCGGCGCAGGCCTCAACCGAGCCGCGCAGCGCGATCGCCGTGCCGTTGACCACGGCTTCGATACCGAGTTGCTCTTCGAGAACGGCGAGGTTCGCGTCGAAATGGCCGAGGAGGTCGCGCACGAGGGCCATATCGTCAAAATAGACGACCAGGGGCTGTTGGACCCCATCTGCCTGCGCCGTGTCTAGGCGCCTTGCCGTTGCTACTCGCCCGCGCGTCAAAAGTGCTTTCCGGAAACTGCCTTGCAGCTCATACGGCTGCTCGAATCGGCTCGCGCCATTCAAATCCCGCGTTCATGACACCGGTAAGACTGTTCGGCCCCGCGGCTGAGATGTCAACCTCGGCGATGTGACCTATCAACCGTTCCGGACCGTCCACATACACGGCCTGTAGGTAGGGTGAACGCCCGGCGACCTGTCCGGGTTTCCTTCCCTTGCCCTCGAAGAGCACCGGAATCCGCCGGCCGACCATGGCACGGTCGAAGGCGCGGCGGCTTTCTTCGAGCTGCGCCTGGAGAATGGCGAGCCGCTCCTTTTTAACCATTTCGGGAACTTGTCCCTCGAGCGAAGCGCCGGGCGTGCCGGGCCGGGCGCTGTATTTGAAGGAAAAGGCCTGGGCGAAACCGACGCGCTTGGCGACGTCGAGCGTCGCCTGGAAGTCTTCATCCGTCTCGCCCGGGAAGCCGACGATGATGTCCGTCGAAAGGGCGAGGTCCGGGCGCGCTGCCCGAATGCGCTCGATCAGGCGCTCATACTCCTCGGCCGTATGCTTGCGGTTCATAGCCGCGAGGATCCGGTCGGAGCCCGCCTGATAGGGCAGGTGGAGATAGGGCATCAGCTTCTCTTCGTTCCCGAACAGAGCGATGAGGTCCTCGTCCATGTCGCGCGGATGGCTGGTGGTGAAGCGCAGCCGGGCGATGTCCGGAATCTCGGCGAGCCGATGGAGGAGCCGCGCCAGAGACCAAGCCGAACCGTCCTCGCCGTCGCCGTGATAGGCATTGACGTTCTGGCCGAGCAGCGTCACCTCGCGTACGCCGGAAGCCGCGAGCCGTTCTACCTCGGCCACGATGTCCATCACGGGCCGGGAGTATTCGGCGCCGCGCGTATAAGGCACGACGCAGAACGTACAGAACTTGTCGCAGCCCTCTTGGACCGTCACGAAGGCGGAGACCTGGCGTTTGCCGCCGGCTCGTGTCGGAAGCGCGGTGAATTTGTCGTCGGCGGGGAATTCGGTCTCCACCGAGCGTTTCCCGGTCTCGGCCTTGGCCACGAGGTCTGCGAGCTTGTGAAGGCTTTGCGGCCCGACCACGATATCGACGACAGGCGCGCGGGCGATGATCTCCTCGCCTTCGGCCTGGGCGACGCAGCCGGCCACGGCCACCATAGTGCCGCGCCCTTGGCCTTTGCGCGCTTCCTTGTTGAGCCGTACGCGGCCAAGCTCCGAGTAGACCTTCTCGGCGGCCTTCTCCCGGATATGGCACGTGTTGAGGATCACGAGGTCCGCATCGTCCATCGCCTCGGTCACGTCGTAACCGGCAGGCGCGAGCGCTTCGGCCATACGCTCGGAATCATACGCATTCATCTGGCAGCCGAAGGTCTTGATGTGGAGCTTTTTGCGGCTCTGGGTCATGCGCTGTTGTGAGCAAGCCCCTGACATTCGTCAAGAGGCAGGCGTGCCAGTGAGGCAGGCGTTGCCGTCGCGAACGATTAGCCTATTGCTGCAGCCGGACGAGCACGCTGTCGGCGGCGCCAAGCGCGTCGGTGACGGTCAGCCGCACGAAGCCGGGGCCATATTCAGCGGGGCCGTGCCGCCGGTGACCTTGATGGCGACGGGATCGATGGTGCCGCCGTCGGCTTGCAGTGCCAGTGACGCGCCGTCGGGCGGGAAAAGAATGCGTACGTCCGGTGCGCGCGCCGTGCCGGCGACGACGGTCGTTCCAAAGCGGCGGAGCGGCGGCGGCAATTGCGCGGTGCGCCCCGTCAGGACGCCTTTTGGTGCGGGACGCAGCGGACGCGGCTGCTCGGTGAGGCGGGCAAAGACGTCGAACAGGATCGGCGCGGCCGCGGTGCGCCCGAGGAGACCGGGCACGGAGACGCCGTCGGGACGCCCCGTCCAGACGCCGACCGTATAGCGGCCGTCGAAGCCGACGGCCCAGGCGTCGCGATAGCCATAACTGGTGCCGGTCTTGAAGGCGATCCGGCCGCCAACGGCATTGGGTGGGGGCGGGGCGTCGCGCAGGACATCGCCCACGTACCAGGCCGCGACAGGCTCCATCAGCCGCCGATCGGGCCAGCGCGGTTCGGCTTCGCGTTCGTAAAGCGGCGCGACCGTCCCCTGGCGCGCCAGACCCGCATAGAGCGCGGTGAGATCGACCAGCCGGATACCGATGCCGCCAAGGCCAAGGGCGAGCCCCGCCGTCTCATGCTCAGGCAGCTTCAGCCGTGCGCCGGCCTCGTCGAGACGGGCCAACAGCCGGCTCGGGCCGACCGCGTCCAGCAAAGAGACCGCTGGGACATTGAGCGACTGTTGCAGTGCCCGGCGCACCGTGACGGTGCCCTGGAAGGTCTGGTCGAAATTCTCCGGCGCGTAGTCCCCGAACCGGATCGGCCGGTCTTCGATCAGCGATTCCGGATGAACCAACCCGTCCTCGAAACCGATCCCATAGATGAAGGGCTTCAGCGTGGAGCCGGGCGAGCGCACGGCGCGCGTCAGGTCCACCTGGCCGGCGCGGTCTGAATCGAAATAGTCCGGCGTTCCGACGCGCGCGAGAACGCGTCCCGTGTCGTTCTCCACCACCACGATGGCCACGGACATGGCATCGCCGAGGGACACCGCGCGGTCGCGCGCCAGCCGTTCCAGGCGCCGCTGCAGCCGCGCCCGTATCGTCAGCCGTATGATGGATTCGCCGGAGGATGCGGCCTTGGCGTCATCTGCGGCATGGGGCGCACCGAGCGGCATGGGCCGGCGGCCATCCGGCACCGGTTCGGCCTTCGCCGCTTCCAGCTCAGCAGGTGTGAAGATGCCGCTGTTCGAGATGCGGTCGAGGACACGGTTCCGTGCCGCGCGAGCATGATCCGGGTGGCGGTCGGGACGGCGGTATTCCGGCGACTGGGGCAAGGCCACCAGCAAAGCCGTTTCGCCGAGAGTCAGCCGCCGCGGCTCCTTGCCGAAATAGGCGAAGGAGGCCGCGCGAATGCCTTCGAGATTGCCGCCGTATGGGGCCAGCGTCAGGTAGAGCGCGAGGATCTGGTCTTTGGTGTAGGCCTGCTCGAGTTGCAGCGCCCGCACCATTTGGCGGTACTTCGCGTAGAGCGAGCGCTTGCGGCGCGGCTCCAGGAGACGGGCGACCTGCATCGTGATGGTCGAGCCGCCCGAAACGATCTCCCCGCGCGTCGCGAACTGATACAGCGCGCGCGTCATGGCAAGCGGATCCACGCCGTGATGGTCGTAGAAGCGCTTGTCCTCATAGGCGAACAGGGCCTCGAGGAAGCGCGGGTCGACGTCCGTTCGTGACGCGGGAAGGCGCCAGCGTCCGTCGGGAGCTAGATAGGCGCGCAAGAGGTCCCCGTCGCTGCCGAGCACGGTCTTCGAATAGGTGAGGTTCTTGCCGAGCGGCGGCGGCCCGAAACTATCGGCCAGCCCGACGAGCGCACCCGCGACGGCGGCGCCGCACCACAAGACGCCGACCGCCGCGTAGGCGAGAGGGCGGCTGAGGTTGCGTCTCTTCGGCTCTGCCATTAGCGCGCCGTCACCTTCACCGTGCCCGTCGCCGTCCGCCCAAAGCGGTCGGGCTGGTACATGTCTTCGACGTTCGCCTGCGGAAGCACATAGGTCCCCGGCGAGACGGCGCGCACGATATAGGCGACGCGGTAGACGACGGGGCTCCTCGCGTTGCGGTCGAACGCCGCCACGAAGCGGTCGTCACGAAAGGCCGTATGCACGGGCCGCGCCGCCTGGATAATCCATGGCAGACCGCCCGTGTCTGCCGACGAGACCAGCTTCGGATTGTCGATCTCGAAGCCCGCCGGCACATGGTCGGTCAGGGCGACCCGCGCGAATTGCGGTTTCGCTTCCGTCACCGTCAGCAGAACCACATAGCGCTCGTTCTGCTTGGCTTCGGCGATGTCGACCGCTTGGCCGTCCAACGTGTGGAAGGTGCGTTCGAGCACTAAGCCGCTGTCGGCCGCGGGCTCCGGCGATGTCGGTGCGCCCGAAACGGAGAACACCACGTCGACAGGCGCGCTGCCGCGATTGGTCACAGAGACGGGCGCTATGCCCAAATCCTCTTCGCTGTAATCGCGATAGAGGGGCCCGGTCTGCGGCACGGGTGTGCCGGCGCCCGAGGCCACGTCGAGCTCAACGCCCTGATTGCCGAGCGCACGGGCCGCGAGGATGAGCCAGGCATCTTCCTGCGTGGAGGTGCGGGTCACCGCCTGGCGGGCGACGCCGATCTCCTTTGTGGCGCTGACCAGGATAGGCTCGGCCGCTTTGCCTTCGGCGGCGAGGGTGACCACGGTGGCGGCATCGCGAAGCCGTGATCCGAAGTCCACGCGGCCCTCGGCCGTTACCTTCTCGGTGGGAAGCGCATTGGCCGCGACGCGGAACGCTTTCTCCGCGCGCACCCGGTCTCCAAGCATGGCGAGCGCCGCGCCGATTTCCGCTTGCGCCGCCGGCGAACCCAGCTGACCCATCTTGACGTCGGCCACATAACGCAGATCGCCGACCGGCGCCGCGCCGTTTCGCGCCAGGACATAGAGCGCGTACGAGAGGGCAAGGCCGCCGTCGTTGGAGACGTCGGGCGCCGTGCTGACATAGTTGCGCAAGCGGTTGATCGCGAACTTGAAGCGCTCGTCGGGAACCGCATGGCCTTGAGCACGCGCGCGCGTCAAGAAGTCGGTGACGTAGGCATCGAGCCAGGGATCGCCGCCGCCGGGCGACCAAAGACCGAAGCCGCCTTCATAGCCCTGGCGCGCCAGCACGGTCTCAATCGCGCCGTCGATGCGTTTGGCCGTGGCCGCGTCCGGCTGTTGCTCCGTCTCCAGTTCGCTCAGGTACAGCAGCGGGAGCGCGCGGCTCACGATCTGCTCCGTGCAGCCGAGCGGGTATCGGTCGAGCGCCGCCAGCCGGCCTGTGACATCAAGCGCCGCGGTCGGCGTCACGGAAAGCGCAAGGCTCCCCGTTCCCGGCACGAGGTCGGCGAACACGTCGTTCGAGAGCGTGATGCTCTTGCCCGGTGCAAGCGGTGTCACCGTGCGGCGCGCGAAGATCTGCGACGCGGGCTTCACGTCGATCGCATAGCGACGCGCCACCTCGAAGCTCTCGGGCCCGCTCACCGTGACGTCGACGCTGGCATCGCCGACGCCAAGCGCCGCAAGCTCGAACGAAGCGGCCTTGCGCTTCTTGGCTTCGAGGCCGACGACCCGCGTGGCCTCGGAAATCTCGATCGGTCCTGTGGTCTTCAGCGCGATCGTGTAGTCGCCGCTTGCGCCTTCGACATTGTCGAGGTCGAGGCGGAACGTCGAGCGATCGCCCATAAGCAGGAATCGTGGCAGCGTGGACGTAACCACCACGGGGTCACGCACGATCACGTCGCCCGAACCGTGCCCGACCTGGGTCTTGTTCCAGGCGACGGCCATGACCCGCGCGGTACCGGTGAAGGCGGGAATATCGAACTCGATCTCCGCAGCGCCGTCTTCATCCACGGTGACGATGCCGGAGTAGAGCGCGAGCGGCGGGCCCGACGGGGGACTGCCCTGCAGCGTTCCCGCGCCGCCGTCGCCGCCGGTGCGGATCTGGCCGCGCGTCGCTTGCATGCCGTCGATCAGCTGGCCGTAGAGGTCGCGGATCTCGGAAGAGAGCTTGCGCTGGCCGAGATAGTACGCATCCGGGCTGGGCGGTTCGTAGCCGGTCAGGTTGAGAATGCCCACATCGACCGCGGAGACGACGACGTGCGCCTGATCGCCCGGCGCGAGATTGGCGAGCTTCACCGGGACGCGCAGTTTCGAGTTCGGCCGGATCAGCTCAGGCAGGTCGAGCGCGACACCGATCGTGTTCGCCGCCTTGTCGATGCTGAACCATTGCGCGCCGATGGCACGGCCTGGCATGCGCTTGGCCGCCGCATCGAGCGGACGGCGCAGTGTCGCCAGCACATACGCGCCGGTTCCCCAATCCGACCCCACCGTCAGCGGGATCGTCGAGAGGCCCGGTTCCACATCGGCGGTGGTCTGGGTCAGCAGCCTGTCTCCGATCACCGACAGCGTCACGGTCCCGGCGCTGCGCGCCGTCACGGCCACGTTCATCGTGTCCCCTGCCGCATAGCCCGACTTGTCCAGGGCGATTTCAAGACGGTCGGGCGTATCGGCGCTGGCTTCGGCGTACCAGCCGGAGTCGAAGCCGTATGTCGTGACGGGGCCGAGCGGGTCGGGGCTTTCGACCTCGAGCCGGTAGCGTCCCCAGGAGACGGGCATTTCGATCGACGCGAGCGCATCCGCGCTCGCATCGATCACACCATCCGCCACGCGGCGCGTCACTTTGATGGGCTCGTAGTTCCAGCTGCCGTACTGGCGGTACCACTGGTACTTCCGTTCGATGCGCAAGAGCTGCCACTTCAGGCCCTTGCTCGCCAGCTGCGTGCCGTCGGGGGCGACCATCACCACGTCGAACTTGGCGACGTCGTTGTCGCCGAGGGCCGTGCCCTTGAACAAGGGTTTCACGCCGATCATGTCCGCCTTCGGTTTGATCGGCAGCGTCAGGTCTTGCTCGACTGCGCGGCCGCCGGGCTCGGCGAGGCGAACCACGACCTTGGCTTCGAGCGGACGCGACGCGGGCGGCACGGAGCCGAGCGCCACGTTGAACGAGGCGTGGCCTTTGGCGTCCGTCTCCGGCAGATCGGCGAGCGGCAGCGTTTCAACTGTGAAGCTGTCGCTTCGGTCGGTGTCGGAGGTGCCGAACACATAGCCGTCGTAACCCGGCCGGGCGCCGGTCGCCGTGATCTTCAGTTCGCCGTCGACCGGAAGCCCGGACGCCGGTGCGCCATACAGAAAGCGCCCGTCGAGAGCGATGGTGGCGGGAGAGGTCGGCGACAGACTGTCCGCATCGGTCGAGATGTCGAATTCCAAGCGCTCGGGCACATAGTCCTCGACGAGAAAGCTCGTTTCGCCGATCGGGGCCGCCTTGGGATCCGAATAGACCTTTACCCGGTAGGTGCCGGTCTGGGCCGCCGCAATGATCGGCAGATCGGTGGACACGCCGCCGATCCCTGCGTCCCGCGCAACGATGCGGCGGTACTCGATGCCGTCGGGCCGGTCGACAACCAGCGTCGCATTGAGGTTCGGGACGGCGATCCCGGCCGCGTTCCGGAGGAGCGCGGTGATGTGGACGGTCTCCCCCGTGCGATAGACGCCGCGCTCGGTGAAGACGAACGAGTCGAGCCCCTCCGGCGCTGCGCGCCCGGCGACGCCCCGGTCGGTCAGGTCGAAGCCCGGCGTCTTCAGACTGAGAAAGGCGTAGTCGCCCTCAGGACCGGATGTGACCAGCATCGCAGGCGCAAGGCCGCCTTTGCCTCGGGCAAGGCCCGGCGCGAATGTCGCCGCGCCCTTGGCGTCAGTGGTAGCCATGCCGAGCACTTCGTTGTTGCGGGCGATCAGCCGGACTTCCGTACCGGGGATCGGTTCCGTGGTGGCCAGGGAATTGACGAAGGCATGAATGCCGTCCGATCCCGAGTAGGCGGTCAGGCCGAAATCCGACACGACGAACCACTGGGTCGCGCGCTCGCCGTAGTCGTCGCCGGGAACGTCCGATGGCCGCGCAGCGAGGATGTAGATGCCGGGCGCCAGGTTCGGCACCACCTCGCTGATCGGGAAAGCCGTCGTCACGTCCTGGTTCAGGTCCTTCTTGACCTTCAGCGTGCCGCTCCAAACTTCCTCGCCGCTCTCGTTGGCGATGGTCTCGAGACCGTAGCCGTCGAGATTGCGTTGGAAGTCGTAGCCGAGCACGGTGTCGAGCAGGTTGCGGTCGCCGATGCGATAGAGCGTGACATCGAGCGCACCGGTGTTGACCGAGCGTAACGGAATGCCCTGCTGGCCGGTGCCGGGCAGCACATAGGCCTTGCCGACCGGGCGCACCGACGGCGTTCGATCGCGCACATAGATCGTGAAGGGCGCGTTCTTGAGGAGATCCTCGTGGACCGCCGAAGGCAGCCCTTCGCGCAAGGTCACATTGTACGACTCGCCGTGTTTCAGGCCCTCGACGCAGAGCTGCTTGTCGTCGAGCGACAGGGCCGGCTTGTCATCGCCGGCAACGGCGACGAACGGGGCGTAGTCGGCGCGGGCGATCAGAGGCTCTGTGAACTGGAAGCAGGCGCGCGGTGACGCCGCGTCCGAGTCGACGCTGAAATCCGCGACGCGGAACCCGTATTTTTCACGAAGCTGCGCATAGGTGGCGGCGAGGCCCGTATCGTCGTCGAGGGTGGTCGCGAGCCTCAACGTATTGAGTGCCTGACGCCATTCGCTGCCCTTGGCGAAGGCTTTTGCGAGCGACCCGAGCGCGGCGGCCTCGGCCTCGGGCGTTTTCGCCCTGCGATAGGCGATGTAGGCGGCGGTCCGGGCATCGCGATAGCGCTCGCTGCCGTCGTCGCTCTCGTCCGGCGGGATCGCAAGCCAGATGTCGGCGAGGCGCCGCCATGCGGCGGAATCGTTGGGCGCGGCTGTGACGATCTGGCCGTAGATGAAAGCGGCGTTGCCAAGGTGCTGCTTCCGCAGCTGCGCGGCGGCTTGCTCCTTGAGCATCGGCACCGGCCGTTCGATGGTGCCGGATTCATTCTTGAGGTCGGCTGATAGCGTGATGGCCGCTTCGTCGAGCGCGTCGTCTTGATAGGTCTTGTCGGCGGCGAAGGCGGATAGGGAGACGCAGGCGAAAAGCACAGCGGCGAAGCCGGTGCGAAACCACACAACCATGGGTGTCCTCCAAGCGCCCGGCCCTCGGCGTCGAGCGGGCGAGGACCTCATGGTAGCGGAGCATCATGATGGAAACAAATGGGTGTGCGTGCGTCTCCCGGACGGCGCTTTGCCGAACAAGGACCGTCCGTTTTCCGAACGATCGCTGAGCCTGCCGCTTCGAGCCGTCAGTTCTCCGTCAACTCTCCGCCAACTCTTGGGCAAGGACGGAGAGCTCGTCCCGAAGCCATTTATGACACTCGTCCCGGTCGTAGCTGGTGTGCCACAGGAGCCGCACCGGAAACGTTACGGGTTCGATGGGCTGTGCGATCCGCGAGAGGCCGAATTGCCGCTCCAGCAAGCTCGCGAGCGAGGCCGGAAGCGTGAGCAGGGCATCACTGTTCAACGTGGCCATAACGCCCACGAGGGCGGACGACACCTGTGAGGTGTGGCGTATGGAGAGTCCGGCCTGTCCGAGCCTGTCGGACAAACCCTGAAATCCCGGCAGCGAGTGGACGGCGACATGCTCCGCCGCGGCGAACGCTTCGCCGTTCGGGCGCCGTTTCGAGAACGGGTGTCCGGGCCGCGCGAGGGTGGCCAGCGCGTCGTCGAAAAGCTTGGCTGTTCGCACATCCGGGGCTTCGGCGCTTTCGCCCATGATGTCGATGACGAAGTGGCAGCGCGCGTTGCGGAGCTCGTCGATCACCGCCTCCTCATGGGTCGGGGTCCACTCGACCCGCACGCTCGGCGCAGCCTCTTGTAACCGCTTCCGCAAGGGTTCGATCAGGATCAACTCCCCGGCCTCACTGGAGGCTGCGGCAAACGCGCGCATCGTCAAGGACGGGTCGAAAGGCTTGTTGGGACGAAGCAGGCTTTCCATACCCGCGAGTATCACGTGCACCGTGGGCGCGAGTTCCTGAGCCCGGGCGGTCGGCACAAGGCGCTGGCCAGCCCGGACGAAAAGCTCATCGTCGAACAATTCCCGCAACTTAGCCAATGCATGGCTGATCGCCGAGGCGCTGCGTCCGAGCCGTTCCGCGGCGCGCGTGACGCTCGCGTCGACGAGCAGCGCATCGAGCGTGACGAGCAGATTGGCGTCGACTTCCTTAAGATGCATGAGGCTCAACTATTGTTATGAAAACAGTTCACTTCATTCATGATAGGGCCGCCCCTAGGGTTCTGGCAAGACATTCGGCCGCCTTGAAGAACTATATCGGCTCCGTAACCGCAGACGCGGGTGGGTCCGTCGTCGCGGCTTCCGCCCCGCGGGGCGGGGTCGTGACCTATTGGGATCCGAAGACGTCGCGGTTCCTCGGATCATGCAGCTTGCGTGACGGCTGCGGTTTGGCTCCCACCCACAAGGGTGCGACATTTTTGCTCACAAGTGGCGAGGGCTGGCTCCTGTCCGGCGGTGCCGATGGCCTAGGGCCGCGTCATTCCACGCGTTTTCACTGGGACAATCACGCAATTCTGGTGCGCTGAACCCGACTTCTTGTGTGTCAAACGCGATTGCTCGGGTGTGGGGGCTTGTGTGGCGCGCGCGAACACGTGACCTTCCAATTCTCACCGCATTTGTCGGGCTAATTCGGTGAGTTCGTTCCGGGGGATCAATGCAGGGCCACTCTTCTGACAAGACGCGTCCGCGTTCGCGCGCACTCGTGCCCGTTTCGCGATCGCTGCAGCCAGCTTCGTTGCGCCTACGCGGTGTGGAACTGGACGGTGCGGCGGTCCCCGAAGCTCCCCGCAAAAGCACCTTCGGGCTTGGACTCAAAATCTTTGGCGGTGTCGCCGCTCTCTGTGCTGTCGCGCTCGCCGGCGCCAATCTTCTGGCCCCGTCGAGTTGGGTCGAAGCGCGTGCGGTCTCCTGGGTCAAAGCCAATACTGGACGCGATCTTGCGATCAACGGCGCCACCCGGCTCTTCTTCTTGCCGACTCCGCATATCGAGATGACCGAAGCCGTCATTAGCGCCCCGCACGCGGCGCCCGATGCCCCGGCTCTCGCGATCTCGAAGCTCGAAATCGATCTCGGTTTTCTCGAGCTCATCGGATCGCCCACATCGGTCGAGCGCGTCGTCTTTGACCAGCCGGTGCTCTCCTTGCACGCGGATAGCGATCCGGCAGATGGCGCGTCGGCTCAATTCAGTCTTCAGCGGGTCGTGGGTGACGTGGCGTCTCAAACGTCCGGCGCCGAAGCCCAGTTCGCCATCGACGAAGTGCTAATCCGCGACGGCACGGTACTCCTGCACAGCGCCCGCCGCTCCAAGCCGCACCGCTTCGAGCGTGTCAACGCCGCGTTGAGCATGCCGTCTCTCGCCGCTCCTATGGCGGGGAGCGGCCGCCTCAACTGGAAGGGCAAGGCGGTCGGCTTCAATTTCGAACTCGCCTCTCCGGCTTTGATCGCGAACCAGGGCTCGGCGCAGTTGGAACTCGGTATCGATGTGGACACCGTCGCCGCCCGCTATGAAGGAAATATCGTCACCTCCCCGCGCGTCTCGGGCGAGGGAACGCTCTCGGCCAAAACCCGCTCCGTCCGTCAATTTTTTGCTTGGCTGAAAGGCGTCTCCGGCGCCGTCCCTGTGACGGGCGATGGCGAAATGACGAGCACGATTGCCTGGAACAGCGAACAGGTGACGCTCGGCGACATAGTGTTCGAGCAGGAAAACGCACGGGGCAAAGGACATGCGAATATCGCGCTCGACAATGCCCGTCCGCGCATCGAGGGCTCGTTCATCGTCGATGATCTCGATCTCGGGCCGATTTTGACGGTTGCGGGCAGGGGGCAGCTAACGGGCAGCCGCGCCACGACACCGCTGGCAGCCGTCGCGTCCGGCCCCGCCAATAGAAATGTGGACAAGGTTGCGGTACCCACGGGTCCTGCTCCCCAGATCGAACAAGAGATTGCGCCGCCGCCGGAGCCATACGACGCAGCGGGCGGCCCACGCCTCTTGAAGCCGGGGCCCGGCGTTGTGCAACCCAGCCTCACGATCTCCATGCCCCAGGCGGCTATCGACCAGGTGCTGGGCACGGCAAGCGCATCCAGCGCCTCATCGGCGTCGCCCGAACCTTTCTTCGACGCCGATGTCGATTTGGATATCAGAGAGGCGAAACTCGACGGCATGCGGATCGGGCCGAGCGCGGTCAGCGTTGCGTTCACGAACGGAACGCTCAAGGCCACGCTGTGGCACATGACATTCTACGGCGGCAGCGGCCGCGGGACGCTCACGGCTGCGGTGACCGATGCCGTTCCGAGCTTCGCCGGGGATCTCCGTCTTGAGGATGTCGACACCCGGTCGCTGCTGAAGGACACATTCGGACTGGATAGATTCGGCGGCCAGGGACGGCTTTCCCTCAATGTCTCGGGCATCGGTGGCGATTGGGACGCCATGGCGCTGTCGCTCATGGGTAATGGCGCATTCGCAATCGCCGATGGCGCGGTCGACGGGATGGCGGCGTCCACGCTTGTCCACGGACTGGAGGCCGGAACGCTCGACCTTCGCCAGGAGCCTGGAGCCGTGATGCCGTTCAGCCTGCTCGCGGGAAGCTTCGACATCAATCACGGCCTGGCGTCGACCCGGAATCTCCGGCTGAGAAGTGCGTCGGCCAACATCAATGCAGACGGCGTTGTGAACCTCCCGCGCGAGAGCCTGGATCTCATCGTGAACCCCGGGCCGGTCGAGAAAAAGCAAGGCGGCGGCGTCGCCTCGACAGCTGAGCATCTGCCGCCGCTTCGAATCGCCGGCCCGCTGTCTCAGCCCCGTATTGGCATCGTGGGCAATCCACTGGTGGCTGAAAGCGGGAAAGCGGCCACGGAGATCGTCATTCCGGGCATCGTCATGCGGGAGAAACGTGGCGTCCGGCGGCGGACTCAGCTTACGGGCGGCGCTCCGGCCGGAACGGCGAACACGCGGCCGAGCGCGCTCGCACCCTCGTTCTCCGTTGCGCCTGGAGACAGTGACGGTTCACCGCCGCTGCGGATGGAATCGCTGCGCTAGTTTTTCTCGACCAGCGCGGTGCTTTTCTTGTCGAGGGCATCAAGTCCCAACTTGAGGCCATTGAGCTCGGCGACCGTCTGAATTTGTTTGCCGTTCAACGCATAGACAACGAGCGTGCCGGTCTTTGACGTAAGCAGATCCTGTCGCATTTCGTCCGTGACGAGATAGAGCGCCTTGCAGCCCATGGGCAAACAGGTCTGATACGGCAGCGTGTAAACCTTGCCCGAATCCGTCGCGAACTGCACGCCGCGCTGGAGCGCAACGCCCGTCGGACCATCCACACGCAGAACCAGCCGGCCTTTTGGGCCATAGACCATGATCACCCGGAAGATCAGCTTCTGCGTCTTTTTCTCGATCAGCGGCAGGACCAGCGAGCATCGCTCTTCCGCGGTCTTTGGATCCCCCTCCTTGCCGCACAACAAAGTCCAGTTGCCATAGCTCCCGGCGACCCTTGTCGTCGGTTTGCTGGGATCGTTCTCCGCTGGCGCGGTTTTCTTCGCCGACGTGGTTTGGGCCCATGCCGCGTCCGGCGCCCCGCTCCAAAGCAGCGTTGCGGTCAGGAAGACCAAGAACATCGGATGCAGGCGCATGACTAGAACCCTTCGTATTCGCAACGAGCCAGCCGCTCGCAACCACCGCGAGATAAGCCCCTATGGCCGTGACATGCAACGGTCTTACCTCGAGGCTACGCCTGCCGTTCTCTGCCTATTGCCTCGGGAGCCGGCACACTATAAGTGCGACCGATGACAGAAACGAAACCCGACACAGAAACCCCGGCAGGCGCGTGACGATCCGCTCGGAATCGACGAGGGCCTTGGGACAGCCAAGGCTCACGAGGCCGATCTTGGGAGCACTTGCGCCGGCCGGGGTTTCTGTGTCGGGTTTCGCTTCTGTCATCGGTCGCACTTAAAGTGTGCCGGCTCCCGAGGCACTAGGCAGAGAACGGCAG
>JARRPE010000013.1:0-13151 GCA_037383205.1 Methyloceanibacter sp. | reverse complement strand
CAAGATGCGCGCGGTCGTGGACCGCCGCCCCGCCCGCCGCGATCGACGGACCCGTAACGTTGAAGGGCCCGCGAATGCGGTTCAGCGTGTCCGCGATGGCATCGGGGCAATAGGCCCAGCCGATCCGCAAGGATGCAAGACCGTAAATCTTCGAGAACGTGCGGGTCATGACCACGTTATCGTGTCCGGTGACAAGCGATGCGCCCGCCTCGTAATCGTCATTCAGGACATACTCCGCGTAGGCGGCGTCCAGCACCAAGAGCACGGCCTCGGGGAGGCCGGCGTGCAGCCGCTCGATCTCCGTATACGGAAGATAGGTCCCGGTCGGATTGTTGGGGTTCGCCAGGAACACCATGCGCGTCGACGGGGTCACGCGCGAAAGGATCGCGTCAACGTCCGCGGTGTGGGCCGTCTCGGGCGCGACGACCGGCGTCGCGCCACGCGCCAGAATGGCGATCTTGTAGACCAGGAAGCCGTGCTCGGTGTAGATCGCCTCGTCTCCCGGGCCGAGATAGGCGACCGCGAGGAGGTTCAGCAATTCATCGGAGCCCGCGCCGCACACGATCCGCGCCGGATCGAGGCCGTGCTCGGCAGCCAGCGCTTCGCGCAAGGGGAGGGCCGAGCCATTAGGGTAGCGCGCGAGATGGGCCGCTTCGCCGAGATAGGCCTCCACCGCCTTCGGGCTCGGGCCGAGCGGCGTCTCGTTGGACGACAGCTTCACGATCGGCCCGGTGCCCGGCAACGCGCTCGTGCCCGGCACGTAGGGTGCAATATCGAGTATGCCCGGCCTTGGGACCGGGGCTTCCTTTGCGGGCGCAACTTTTCTTGCGGCCATCTGTTTAGCGGCTCGTGCTTTGGCAGCCATTGGCTCGGCAGCCATGAGTCTGCTCCTTTTTGGGGCTTCAACGCTCTGCGAAAGGCCTGTCATACGGCGATTTCTTAAGCCAAGGCAAAGAAAAGATTGACTCTCATGACGCCATAGCTAACCCGGCATTGTATATAGCGAAGTGGTGAATTTTCCGGCGAGTGAGGGCCTCCCACTCGATAGTGGCGCTGTGCTTGCGCCATTCTCCGTCGCGTACAAGACATATGGCACGCTGAACGCGGACAAGTCGAACCTCGTTCTCGTCTGCCATGCGCTGACGGGCGACCAGCACGTCGCCAATCCGCATCCGGTCACGGGCAAGCCCGGCTGGTGGGAGACCATGGTCGGGCCGGGCAAACCCATCGATACGGATCGCTATTTCGTCCTGTGTCCCAACGTGATCGGCGGGTGCATGGGCTCCACGGGGCCGAGCTCGCTCAATCCCGCGACGGGGCGCCCCTACGGCCCGGATTTTCCGGTCATCACGCTGGGCGACATGGTGCGGGCCCAGGCGCGTCTTCTCGATCATCTCGGCGTCGAGCAAGCGCTGAGCGTCATCGGCGGCTCCATGGGCGGCATGCAGGTCTTGGAGTGGGCTTCGACCTACAAGGACCGCGTGTTCTCCGCGATCCCGATTGCCTGCGCCGCGCGCCATTCGTCGCAGAACATCGCCTTTCATGAAGTCGGCCGTCAGGCGGTGATGGCCGATCCCGATTGGTGCGGCGGCCACTATCTCGAAGAGGGCAAGAGCCCGCGCAAAGGCCTCGCCGTTGCGCGCATGGCCGCGCACATCACCTATCTGTCGGATCGCGCCCTGCACACGAAGTTCGGCCGCAATCTCCAGGACCGCGAGCACGTCACGTTCGGCTTCGACGCGGACTTCCAGGTGGAGAGCTACCTGCGCCATCAGGGCATGAGCTTCGTCGACCGGTTCGACGCGAACTCCTATCTCTACATCACGCGGGCGATGGACTATTTCGATCTCGCCGCGGATCATGGCGGCGTTCTCGCCAACGCCTTTGCGGGGACCAAGACGCGGTTCTGTCTGATCTCGTTCACGTCGGATTGGCTGTTCCCGACGGAGGAAAGCCGCGAGATCGTGCATGCGCTCAACGCCGTCGCGGCCAATGTCAGCTTCGTCGAGATCGAGTCCAACAAAGGACACGACGCCTTCCTTCTGCACGAGCCCGAATTGTTCGACACGGTGCGCGGGTTCTTGAGCGCGGCCGCCCGCCGGCGCGGGCTCGACGGCGCCGCCACGGGGTCATGACGATGGACGCGCCCGTCAATCCGCCTTCGCTGCGGCCCGCAAGTACGGCCCGCGTCGACCTACTGCTCATTGCCGAGATGATCGCACCAGAATCCCGGGTGCTCGATATCGGCTGCGGGGACGGCACGCTGCTGCGGATTTTATCGGAGAAGCATGGCGTGGACGGCCGCGGCATCGAGTTGAGCCAGGCCGGCGTGAACCAGTGCGTGGCGCAAGGCCTGTCGGTGATCCAGGGCGACGCGGATACGGATCTCGCCTATTATCCGGACATGGCCTTCGACTACGCGATCCTGTCGCGCACAATCCAGGCCACGCGCAACCCGCGAAAAGTGCTCGAGCAGCTTTTGCGGATCAGCAAGCGGGTCGTGGTGTCGTTTCCGAATTTCGGTCATTGGCGGGTGCGGGCGCAGCTGATGTTCGGCGGACACATGCCGCGCACCGACACGCTGCCGGAGACCTGGTACAACACGCCCAACATCCATCTTTGCACGATCAAGGATTTTCTGGGCTTGTGCGAGGATATCGGCGCGCATGTGGAGCGGGTCGTCGCTCTCAACGCCAGCGGCACGAAGCTCGTATCGATGCCCCTATCGGCGCAAAACCTCTTCGGCGAACAGGCGGTCTTTCTCCTCTCGCGTTAGACGCGGAGCCACCGCGCCGGCCGGGACGGGGATCACGCGCCGCCGCATCTTGCGGGCCGGTTCGCGCGCCAGCGCTCCCGCGTAGACCTGCTTTGTCGCTTCCACGATGATGACGCCGGAGAAGGCGGGCCAGAGCAGATCGCCCGCCCGCTCCCAGAAATCGGGCCAGCGGGTCAGGAGGCGCCAATTGAAGGGCGGCAGGTGCAGGACGTAGTGCCAGCTCTCCGGCTGAAACATGGCGTCCTTGAGGAGCCGCGTCAGCTGGCTGCGGCTGAATGGGCTGCCATAGCCGAACGGCGTGGAATCCATGCGCGCCCAAAGGCCCCGGCGGTTGGGGACCGCCACCAGGATGCGCCCGTTCGGGGTGAGAACACGCCAGATTTCGCGCAAGAGCGCATGCGGATGTTCGGACCATTCGAGCATGTGCACCAGCAGAACGCGGTCGGCGGCTTCGTCGTCCAAAGGCAGATCGGTTTCGTCAACGAGAGCCGTATGCGACGAGGCCCGTTCCGGCCAGGGCAGGGCGCCCAGGCGGGCCGGGGCGAGCGCGCCCGTGCACAGGGCTTGCGGCCGGAATTCGGCTAGATAAGGCGTGGCGTAGCCGAGACCGAAGACGCGAAGCCCTTCCACATCCGGCCAAAAGCTGCGGAAACGCGGGCGCAGGAGACGCCGGACCATGAGCCCGATCCGGCGTGCATAGAAGTTCCGAAGGTCGATCGCGTCGAGATGCATGGCGTCCAGTCTATCCGTACCGGGTTTAGACTTGGTTGGCGTGTTGGACGGTTTCAATCGTCAGATTGGCGGAGTAGGGTCCGGCCCAAGAGACCGGGCCCCGTCGCCCGAGGTCCCACGAGACCGGCATCCAAGAGACAGGAACCGAAGAAACCGATATGGCCAAGCTCGAGATTTTTCAGTTTCCGACCCGCGCCGACAATTATGGCGTGCTCATTCACGATCCCGAGACGGGCGCGACCGCCGCGATCGACGCGCCTGAAGCCGGACCGATCCAAGCCGCGCTTACCCAAAAGGGCTGGAACCTCACCGATATTCTCGTGACGCACCATCACGGCGACCACACGGCCGGCATCGGCCCATTGAAGAGCAAGTACGGCTGTACCGTTTACGGTCCGGCGCGCGAGGCTGGGCTGATCCCGGGCCTCGATGTAGAGGTCAAGGAGGGAGACACCGTCTCCGTCGGCCATTGCGACGCCACGGTGATCGACACGGCGGGTCATACCCGGGGCCACATCAGCTATCATTTCCCGAACGACGGCGTCGTCTTCGTCGGCGACACGCTGTTTTCGGTCGGTTGCGGCAAGCTGTTGGAAGGAGACGCGCCGACCATGTGGGCGTCCCTGTCGAAGCTCGCAGCCTTGCCGCCGGACACCGAAGTCTATTGCGGCCATGAGTACACCGGCGCCAATTGCCGGTTTGCGCTGACCATCGAGCCGGAGAACGCGGCACTCCAGGCCCGCGCCGCCGAAGTCGCGCGAAACGACGCGGAGGGCCGACCGTCGCTGCCCACCACGATCGGGCTGGAACTCGCCACCAATCCTTTCCTGCGGGCATCGAGCCCGGAGATTCAGGCACGGCTCGGTCTCGAAGGGGAGCCGCTCGAGGCCGTCTTCGCAGAGGTGCGCCGGCGCAAGGACCGGTTCTAGTGGCTGCCGGTGGTGAAATCCGGCGCGCGGAAGACATCATCGCCAATCTCGGACTTGAGCGGCATCCCGAAGGCGGCTGGTATCGCGAGACCTTTCGCGACGAGATGGGGCATCAGGGCCGGCCCCATTCGACGGCGATCCTGTTTCTTCTGGCCGACGGAGAGGTGTCGCACTGGCACCGCGTCGACGCCGTTGAGGCCTGGCACTGGCATGGCGGCGCGCCGTTGTTGCTGAAGATTGCCGATGAGAACGGAGCGGTGCAGGAGTTCACGCTGGGCCCGGACCTGTTTGCGGGCGAGCATCCGCAAGCCATCGTCCCCGCTCACGCGTGGCAGAGCGCGGTGAGCCTTGGGGGCGTGGACTCTGGTCGGGTGCACAGTGGCGCCCGACTTTCGGTTCGAGGGGTTTGAACTCGCCCCCCAAGGCTGCGAACCGTAAACGACCTAACAGGCCGGTGCCCGGTGCCGAGCGCTACAGCGGCGTATGCGGGACCGAACGCCGGCCGGCAACGAAAGGAAATCACGTATGTGCACGGCTCTTCTCTACCGGGACGCGAACGGCAAGGCCTATGCGGGGCGCACGCTCGAATTGCCGATGGAGATGCCGTATCAGATTGCGTACCTGCCGGCGGGGCAAGACTACCAATCAACGGTCGAGGGCAGCGCGCCGCTGCAATACAAGACGGCCTATCCCATTCTATCCGTGGCGGTGCCGTTCGCGGCTGATGATTTGAAGATCGTCGAAGGCCTAAATAGCGAAGGTCTGACGTTCAGCGCGTTGTCCTATCCGGGGGCGACCGGCCCGAATGCTGCGTTCGAAAAGACCAAGGCGGCTTTGTCTGCCGTCGATCTCGGCTCGTGGACGCTCGGTCAGTTCGCGACGGTTGCGGACGTCAAGGAGGCCCTTGCGAACCAGCCGGTTCTCCTCGCGCCGCTCGCAATCCTCGGAGGGGCGATGACGCCGTTCCATTATGTGCTGCACGATCGCACCGGCGCCTCGATTGTGGTCGAGTTCTCAGGCAGCACGCAGTCCGTTTACGACAATCCCGTGGGCGTCATGACGAACGGCCCGGCGTTTTCGTGGCACCTGACCAACCTCGCCAATTACACCTTCCTGTCGAATGTCGACCGATCCGAAAGCCAGTTCGGCGCGCTTCAAGTCGCACAGCCGGATTCAGGCATCGCGACGGAGGGATTGCCGTCGTCCAATACGTCGGTGGGACGCTTCGTCCGCGCGGCCTACTACGCGCAATTTGCGGACAAGGCGCCAGCGCCGGACGAGGCCATTCTGACGCTCGCGCATGTCATGAACAATTTCGATAGGCCGAAAGGGATTACCGTCGACGTGCGCGGCGGGAGCGGCGGCATCGAGGCCGGCGCGGGCAGCGGGGCGGCAAGCGCTGGGTTGGCCGCGAGCGAGTATACCTCGTGGACGGCCCTGACCGATCTTGGCAGGAAGAAGCTACTGTTGCGGACCTATGCCGGCATCAACTACACGGCGTTCGATCTCGGCAGCCTGTCGGCCGCAGGTGGGGTGAGGGTGATGCCACTCACCGTCCTCGACCGCGTGGCCGAGGACGGTAGCGCGCAACTTCTGGAAGCGGACTCAGCGCCGAGCGGTTAGTCGGCGAGCTGACCGCCATTGATGCTGATGGTCGAGCCGGTGATCCACGCGGCTTCGTCCGCGGCCAGGAACACCACGCAGCGGGCCACTTCCTCGGCTTCACCGAGACGTCCCACGGGGATCTGACCAACAATAGCCTCCATCACCTTCTCGGATACGCCAGAGAGGAGTTCGGTGGCGACGTAGCCGGGGGCAATCGCGTTCGCGGTGATGCCCTTGCGGGCGCCTTCCAGGGCGACGGCGCGCGTGAAGCCGATCATGCCGGCCTTGGCGGCGCAGTAGTTGGACAGGCCGAGCATGCCCTGCTGGCCGTTGATCGAGGAGATCGAGATGATGCGGCCGAACTTGCGGTCGCGCATGCCGTTGATGACCTGGCGGGTCACGTTGAACACGGAATCGAGATTGGTGCGCATGACCTCGGACCATTGCTCCGGGGTCATCTTGTTCAGCATCGCGTCGCGGGAGATGCCGGCATTGTTCACCAGCACTTCGATCGGGCCGAGTTCGGCTTCGACGGCGGCAACGCCCTTCTCGCAGGCGGCATAGTCACCGACATCCCACTTGAAGACCGAAATGCCGGTTTCCTTCTTGAACGCATTCGCGGCTTCGTCGTTGCCCGCATAGCTGGCGGCGACAGTGTAGCCCGCGTCTTTGAGCGCCTTGCTGCATGCGGCGCCAATGCCGCGCGTACCACCAGTGACCAGTGCCACCCTTCCCATAGCTTCCTCCCTTTGCGCACTTTGGCGCTTGTTTCTTCAACAACCGACCCCAAGCCCGGCTTAGGCAAAGGCCAATTTGGGCAGAGGCCAAATCGACGTGTGGGGCAGCCTAGGCCACCCCACACGAAATCGTCTCAAAGCTCAAGAGCGTTGGGCTAGTCGCGCTCCACGCACATGGCAACGCCCATGCCGCCGCCGATGCACAGCGTGGCGAGGCCCTTCTTGGCGTCCGTCTTCTGCATCTCGTGCAGCAGGGTGACGAGAACGCGGGTGCCCGACGCGCCGATCGGGTGGCCGATGGCGATGGCGCCGCCATTGACGTTCACCTTGTCGCCGTCCCAGCCCATGTCCTTGTTCACGGCCAGCGCCTGGGCGGCGAAGGCCTCGTTCGCTTCGACGAGGTCGAGGTCGGAAACTTTCCACCCGGCCTTTTCCAATGCCTTGCGCGAGGCGGGAATGGGACCCGTACCCATGATCGTGGGATCGACGCCGGCAACCGCCCAGGACGCGATGCGGGCGAGCGGGGTCAGGCCGCGCTTCTTGGCTTCGTCGGCGGACATCAGGACAACCGCCGCGGCGCCGTCATTGATGCCGGAGGCATTGCCCGCCGTCACGGTGCCTTCCTTGTCGAAGGCGGGGCGCAGCTTCGCCACACCCTCGATCGTTGCGCCTTCGCGGATGTACTCGTCCTCGTCCACGACCACGTCGCCCTTGCGGGTCTGGATGGTCACGGGCGCGATTTCGTCCTTGAACTTGCCGCCCTTCTTGGCCGCTTCCGCCTTGTTCTGAGAGGCGACGGCGAAGGCGTCCTGCTCGTCCCGGGTCAGCTGCCACTTCTTGGCCACGTTCTCGGCCGTGTTGCCCATGTGGTAGCCGTTGAACGCTTCCCACAGGCCGTCCTTGATCATCGTATCGATGAACTTGACGTCGCCCATCTTGGTGCCGTTGCGCAGGTTGGCGACGTGGGGAGCCATGCTCATGTTCTCCTGGCCGCCGGCGACCACGATCGCCGCATCGCCAGTGGCGATCTGCTGGGCGCCGAGGGCGACAGAACGCAGGCCCGAACCACAGACCTGATTGATGCCGAACGCGGTGGCCTCCTGAGGCACGCCCGCGGCCATGGCCGCCTGACGGGCCGGGTTCTGACCTTCGCCAGCCGTAAGCACCTGACCCATGATAACTTCGTCAACGTCGCTCGCGTCGACGCCAGCCCGTTCAAGAGCAGCCCGGATGGCCGTCTCGCCCAATGTGTGGGCCGGAACCGTGGAAAGGGACCCGCCGAACGCTCCGACGGGCGTCCGCGCCGCGCTGACGATTACAATATCTGCGTCTTTCATTCTTTCCTCCCGACTGAAACTCGCCCTTCGGTCATACCGCAGCGCAGCGCAGCTGGAAAGACAAACAAGTCCCTTCAATTAAGGCTTCCGTCAAAGTCCCTGGTGCGCAATGCGCCATACGTGGTACTTATTTTCGCACGTGCGACAGAGCGTCAACTGCCGAGGGCTCAGTGAGCCATCCGTGGGCGGATTCCCCGGCATTCTCGGGGCTAAGGAGAAAACGACACGTGGCTAGGGATGCGAACCAGGAAAGCCGGCCGGTTATAATCAAGAAGTACGCCAACCGGCGGCTCTACAATACCGACACAAGCACGTATGTGACCTTGGAGGATCTCGCCGAAATGGTGCGCGCGGAGCGCGACTTCGTGGTCTACGACGCGAAGACGGGCGAGGACCTGACCCATGCGGTGCTGACCCAAATCATCGTCGAACAGGAGAGCCGTGGCACGAACCTCCTGCCAATCGGTTTCCTGCGCCAGCTCATCCGTTTCTACGGCGACGGCATGCAAATGCTGGTTCCGTCCTATCTCGAATTCAGTCTCGACTCCCTCACCAAGCAGCAGGAAAAGTACCGCCGGAACTTTGCCGATACGTTCGGAACCGCGGCCTTCGATGCGGTGCAGGAGCAGGTCCGGAAAAACTTCGAGGCCTTCGAGAAGGCGCTGGGGATGTTCACGCCCTTTAGTTCCGACCATTCTGCCGCTCGGGCGGAACAGGAGTCCGGCGTCGAAGAGGCCGCCGCGAAGCTCGCGGAAGCGCCGGGCCCTGACGATATCGATACGCTCAAAGCAGAGCTTCAAGCGATGCAGGAGCGCCTCGAGAAGCTGTCGCGCCCCTGACGGGCGCCGAATTTCAGCGCTTGGTCAAATCTGAAAATTGAATGGGGCTTGCGCGCCGGGAGGCTACGCCGCCTCCGACTCCGCTGGCCGGTGCAGATGCGCCGCGGTCAGATCCGCCTCGACGTAGGTCCGGGCCCGGTCCGTGTCTGCCAGCAGATGGATGTGGACCTCGTTGGCTCCGATCTTTGCACCTTCATGGCGCAGACGGGCGAGGTTCAGCGACATCGCGTCGTCTTTCGTGTTGCCGAACGCCAAGGCCTCGCGCGACCCGTCGTCACGACGGCGGACCAAGATGAAATTGGCTTGCGGCAGCGCGGGGCAGCCTACGAGTGAATAGACGCTATGGAGGTAGCGGCGTCCCGAAGCGCCGCGCCAGTAGTGGAACGCCTGGTCGAAGGCCGCTTCGGCGCAAACGAGTGCGGGCTCCTCCGACGGCCCGAAGGCCCCATTACCGGAAGATACAAACTCGGAAGCGTCTGAAGAATTCGTCCACATCGACATCTTGTCCCGTCAACCTTGGCGACTGTACCTCAAATAGGTTGAGCGATCGCAAATTCAAGCGTCTCGCCGTCCCTATCGTGTTTGGGGAACAAAATATGAACTTGGCTCTGTGGGGCGTCAAGCTTTTAAGTGTTAACAAGGAGTTAACGGTCTTGGCTGCCGGCGCGCGCTTCCGCCAGCAGGCGGTCCGAGGCGGTCTCGATGGACTGCTGCAGCCGGGCCATGAATTCGGCCTTCGGGAGTCCGGCAGGGAGCGGATCGAGGATCTCCACGACCACCGTGCCCGGCTTCCGGCGCCAGGTACGGCGTGGCCAAAACACCCCTGAATTTAAGGCGATGGGGACGCACGGCACGTCCAGGGCGTTGTAGAGCAGGGCGATCCCCGTCTTGTAGGCGGGTGGCGCGCCAGGCGGGCGGCGTGTGCCTTCGGGGAAAATGAGAATCTCCCGGCCTTTGGCAACGCGATCCTTGGCATGGCGCAGCATGTTGCGCAGCGCCGACGGTCCCTTGTCCCGGTCCACTGGGATCATCCCGAACTTGTAGGAGAACCAGCCGTGGAACGGGATCCAGAACAACTCGCGCTTAATCAGGAGCGCGGGGTCGCGAAACAGCGGGATGAGGGCGAAGGTCTCCCAGGCCGACTGATGCTTGGATGCGATCAGGAAGGGCGCCTCCGGCAGCTTGTCGAGACCTCTGACCTCGAAATCCAAGCCGACAATATGCTTCAGGAGCCAGAGTTGCGTGCGGGCATGGACCTTCAAGGCTTCCATCGACCAACGGCGCGGCGTGAAGAAGAAGGGGAATCCGAGGATCACGAACAAGGCGGTCGTGACGTAGAACAGGATTCCAAAAACAATCGAGCGAACCATGGAGGCCTACGGCTCAGGTTCGTCCGCCGGCGGCACGGACGTTGCCGGCAGCGCGTCGCGCGCGAGGTCGGTCGCCCAAAGCCGGGCGAGGGCGGGCAGATATTTCAGGTACTCCGACAGGAGCAGTTTTGTCGTACCTGGAAACTCCCACCAGTGCGCCACTTCGACATTGTTGTCCACAACGGGGTAGGGAACGAGCACGATCCCCGGCATCGCGCGTTCCAGCTCTGCCAGCGCCCGCGGCATGTGATAGTTCGAGGTGACGACGATCACGGATCCGTATCCGTTCTCGGCGACCCAACGGGCCGTTTGCGTCGCGTTGTCGATCGTGTTCAGCGCCGCCTTGTCGATATCGACACAGCAGTCGAAGTAGCGGGCGCCTTGCGGCGTCAGGGCTTTCAGCTGGTCAATCGTGGTTTCGCGATTGACGCCGGTTATCAGCACGCGCCGGGCCCGCTTCGCGGCCATCAGCTTCATCGCCTCGTCGATACGGGAGACGCCGCCGGTCAAGACGGTGATGCCGTCCGTGGTCCGTGGCGGCTCTTTCGGCTCCCGCGCCAGCCCGTTGGCGAACACGATGAAGCCGATGATCAACATGACCAGCAAGAGGATGGTGCCGTCGAACAGTAG
Organism: Methyloceanibacter sp.; assembly: GCA_037383205.1. Classification (GTDB taxonomy): domain Bacteria; phylum Pseudomonadota; class Alphaproteobacteria; order Rhizobiales; family Methyloligellaceae; genus Methyloceanibacter. Next base: position 2,196 of record JARRPE010000013.1, on the reverse strand, counting down.
GCGGATGAATCCGAGCGGCCCGCGAAAGCGATAGAAGTGCTCGCGGCTCGAACCGGCGTTCTCGGTGCCGTCTATGTTAAGGCTCTTGTTCAACAGTCGCTCCAGATACGGCAGGGCGCCATACGACGAGGGGTAGACCGAGCCGGGCCGATCGGAAATGTCCCCCTCACTCGCGTTCAAGCATAGGTTTTCAGGACGCGAAAGACCCCTAGCCGCGAAGTGACCATGCAAAGGGCCGCGATGACCACGACAATCAGCGCCAGGAGTAAGTAGCCGCCAATGTCGAGTTCGCCGCTTCCTAGCAGGCGACGGGTTTCCGCTTCGGTAACGGCGCCCCCGCCGAGAAGGTTGACGAGCAGCGGCAGAAGCAGAAAGGTGATTGCGGCGGCGACCGCGCCGACCAGACCTGCCCTGACACCAAGTCCCAGGAAGTGTCGCTCGAACTCGCTCGAAATGAACCGGTCGTTCGCGCCGACGAAATGCAGGACCTCGATAATCTCACGATTTGTCGCCATGGCGCTGCGCGTGGCCGAGACAATGACGGCGATGGTGGCGGCGGCCACGAGCGCCAGAACCGCAAGGCCGCCGAGCGCCGTGGATCGCGTGATGAGTTTGATTTCCGACTGCCAGCGCCGGTGATCGTCGAGCGTGACCCCTTCGAAATTCTCGGCCAGCGCCTTCTGGATCGCTGCGATATCGGGCGGGTCGGAGCGGTCGATCTCCACCGCGATCAAGCGCGGCACGGGCAGCGCCGAGAGCGCCGCGGTGGATCCGATCCAGGGCTCGAGGAGCTTGGCAGAATCGTCCGCACTCATCGGTTTGACGCGGCTCACACCGGGCTGCTTTGCAAGAAACAACGAGACCAGGGTCATCTTTTTCTCGATATCCGTGGTCTCCAGCGGATTGAGTTCGATCGTGATCTCGCTGGCGATATCGTCCACCCAGGCGCTTGCGGATTGATGGACCATGTACACGCCGCCCGCGGTGAGACAGGCCAAGAACGTCATGATGGCGATGACGAGCGTGAGCGCGCGGCCGGCGACCGAGCCTGGCGGGACGATGTGAGAGGAGGGGGCCTGAAAGCGCTTGGGCAGCCGTGCGGCCAGCCTGGCCGGCAGAATGCCGGCAAGAAGGCTGGTCCAGGGATAGTCCTTGATATCGTTGAGGAACGTCACAGAGCTTTCACCTACCGCACGGTGTTCTGTGGAGTGCCGATCTGGAGATGGCCTTCATTGAGCATCAGCCGCGGTGCCTCCAGCTGGTCCATCAGACCATAGTCGTGGGTCGCAATGATCACAGACGTTCCGAGCCGATTGAGCTCAACGAACAGACGCAGTAACCGGTTGCCGATGGCCGGGTCCACATTGCCCGTCGGCTCGTCGGCCAGCAGTAATTCGGGGCGTCCGATGACTGCCCGGGCAATCGCCGCGCGCTGTTTTTCGCCGCCCGAGAGGGTTTCGGGGTAGGCGTGGATACGATTTCCGAGGCCCACCCAATGCAGCAGATCGGTCACGTCGTCGGCGTAGTCGCTCTCGTTCTTGCCCATGACGCGCAGCGGCAGGGCCACGTTTTCCCAAGTCGTCAGATGGTCCAGCAGGCGGAAATCCTGAAAGACAATCCCGATTCGGCGCCGGAGGGCCGCCCGTCCAGCGGGCGGCAAATCGGCTAAATTCTCACCAAAAACAAAGATTAAGCCTCGGCTGGGGCGCAGCGACATAAAAAGAAGACGCAACAATGATGTCTTTCCGGCACCGGAGGGCCCTGTCAGAAAGTGAAAGGAGCCTGGGTGCACGTGAAAGGTGATATCGCGCAAGATTTCCGGTCCGGAGCCATAGCGTAGCCCGACATTGTCAAAGCGGATCACCCGACTTCCTTGCGCCTCTTAACATTGCGGAATACTGGCACTTTATGCTGAACTCTCCGTCCTGTATCAATGGTATAGGGTAAGCAGATGGGGCGTCCCACATTTTCACTGTGTAGTGGGCGATTGCGGCAATCAAAATGGCGACACTAATTATTTGTCCGGCGTGCGGAACGCGTTACCAGATCAAGGCGGCCTTCCCGCCGGAGGGCCGCAAGGTCCGCTGCGCAAAATGTAGCCACGTCTGGCAGGCACAACCCGCTGAAGCGGAGGCTTCGCCGCCGCCGGCGGCTGTGCCTCAGCGGCCGGCCTCGCCGCCCGCGCCACCGGCTTCG
>JARRPE010000012.1:0-12250 GCA_037383205.1 Methyloceanibacter sp. | reverse complement strand
CCGACCATCGTTTCGATGAGCCGCGGCATGAACCCCTCGTCGTCGAGTGCGAAGCGAAAATAGGCGGCGGCGGGCTTGCGGCGCCCCATCTCGATGCGTTCGATGAAATTCACGGCCTCGTTGAACCAGCCCGGATCGAGCACGGTGTCCGCATGCAGGAACAGTAGCCAGTCGCCTTTCGCGGCCGCGGCGCCCGCTTCCAACTGCGTGCCCCGGCCCCGCGGCGCTTTGAGAAAATGCGTGCCGGCCGCATCCGCAATCACATAGGTGTCGTCGGTCGATCCCCCGTCCGCGATGATGGCCTCCTGGACGATGCCATCAACCACGGCGGGAACGAGCGCCGACAGGGTCGGCACAAGAACGCGCTCGGCATTGAGGGTCGGAATGATGACCGAAATCATGGCGCGGACTATAGCGACTGGCGGGCGCTCAGCAATCTCATCGTGGGGCCCAATCCGGGCCTCCACCTGATGTTCTTGATTTGTTCCAATCGCGCGCCTATATTGCGTTCATGACAATCGCTATCCGCAAACCGAGCCCCGAGGAAAGCCTGCCCCATGAAGCGGGCGGGATCGCCTATGGCCGCCGCCACGGACGCGGTGCGCAAACCAACCGGTCGGGACGTTTCGAGCCGAAGACCTATCAGCCAGTGGACGACGGCTGGGATACCTTAAGCGATCTCGACGCGCTGCAGACCGAGGTGCAGGAAGTCCCGGCGCGGCGCATCATCACCAAGAACGACTCGCCGGATATCGGTTTCGACCGCTCGATCAACCCCTATCGGGGCTGCGAACATGGCTGCGTCTATTGTTTCGCGCGTCCGACGCACGCGTTTTTGGGCATGTCGCCAGGGCTGGACTTCGAGACGAAGCTCTTCGCCAAGACCAACGCCGCGCAAGTCCTGGAGCGGGAACTGGCGGCCCCCGGATACGAGCCCCGCATGATCGCAATCGGATCGAACACCGACCCCTATCAGCCGGTCGAGCGGCGCTACCTCATCATGCGGCGGATTTTGGAGGTCCTGAGCGAGACCAATCATCCGGTCGGAATCGTGACCAAGTCGGCGCTCGTCTTGCGCGACCTCGACATCCTCCAGTCCATGGCCGAACGCGGCCTCGTGAAGGTGGCGCTTTCGGTCACGACGCTGGACCGGAAACTGGCGCGGACCATGGAGCCACGGGCGAGCACGCCGGACAAGCGCCTGGAGGCCGTGGAGACGCTCTCGAACGCCGGCGTCCCCGCCTCCGTGATGATTGCCCCGGTGGTGCCGGGCCTCACCGATGCCGAGATCGAGCGCATTCTGGAGCGCGCGTCCGCGGCCGGAGCCCGCGAGGCAGGCTATATCCTGCTTCGGCTGCCGCTCGAGATCGGCGACCTCTTCGTCGAATGGCTGAAAGCGAACTGCCCGGACCGCGCCAACCGCGTGCTCTCCCTGATGCGGCAAACGCGAGGCGGAAAGCTCTACGACGCGCAGTGGCACGGCCGCATGGAGGGCGACGGCCCCTATGCCTGGATGATCGGTCGGCGTTTTCAGATGGCCGCCGAACGGCTCGGTCTCGACAAGCGCCATACGTTGCGCACGGACCTCTTCACACCACCGACGCTGCCCGGCCAACAGCTCAGCCTGCTCTAGAGCTTTTCCACAGGGCAGTGCGCGCTTCCGGACGAGCGGTTGCGCGCGAGGGGCGTTCGTCGGACAGTTCCGGCATGGACTCGCCGTCAGCGCAGCAAAACAGCCGTCCGAGTTTCGACCTCGAAACGGAGATGATGGACCTCCACGGCATGCCCGTGGTGGGCATCGACGAGGCAGGCCGCGGGCCGTGGGCGGGTCCCGTCGTGGTCGCCGCGGTCGTGCTCAACCCGGACCGCATTCCCGAGGGGCTCAACGATTCGAAGCTGCTCAGCCCACAGGCCCGCGAGGACCGCTATGAGGAGATCCTGGCGACGGCGCGCGTGTCGGTCGTTATCGGGCAGGTGCGCCGGATCGATCGCGACAACATCCTGCAGGCGACGCTTTGGGGCATGCGCACGGCGTTTCGGAGCCTTGAGATCGCGAACGCCACGGCGCTGATCGACGGCAATGCCGTGCCGAAGCGTTTCCCCGGCCAGGTGCGCGCCGTGATCGGCGGCGACGGCAAATCGCTTTCGATTGCCGCGGCGTCCATCGTGGCGAAGGTCACCCGCGACAGGATCATGGTGAAGCTCGCCAAGCGTTACCGCGGCTACGGTTGGGAGAACAACAAGGGCTACGGCACGCCCGAACATGCCAGCGGCATCGAACGGCACGGCTTGTGTGCGCATCACCGCCGATCCTTCGCGCCGATTCAACGGATCCTGGCGGAGAGCGCTGAAACCACATCCAGCGAAGATCTGGCACCACCCAGCGGCGCCTTGAGAACGCGGGCCGATTTTGCGGATTTCGGCGGCTAGCCGAGCCAATCGGCGATGCGGCCGGCGACGCCGTCGGCGCCCTCTTCCAGCACCAGCATGTGGCCACGGCCTTCGAGCGCCCAGAACGGGCTTCCCGGATAGGCGTCCGCCGTCTCTTTCGCGGCGGCCAGCGGCACGACGTTGTCGTCGGTCCCCGATAGCGTCAGCACCGGACAGCGCACGGTTGCCGTATCGACGGCTGTCGCGCCCGCGCGATCGAACATCCAAAAGAAGAGCTCGAAGAGGGCCTGCCCCGATTCCGGCCCGAAGGCCTCGAATACGTCGCGCTGCCTGTCCGGCGGCAAGCGATTGAGGCTGATGGCGCAAGCGATCCCGAAATTGGGATCGAAAGCCTTCGTCCAAAACGGCCCCAGAGCCATCAAGTCCTGACCGAGCTGCTTTTGCGCGTCCGAGCAGGGTAGAATTCCGGCCCTCGGCGCCGGGCTCGCCAGGACGAGTTTTTGGGCCAGCCCTTCCGCGGCGAGCTGCTGCGCAATGACCGCTCCCATGGAATGACCCAGCAGGATCGGCTTTTGCGGAAGCCCGGCGACGAGGTCCCGCATTTGCGCGCGGTAGTCCGCGATACCGATGCCGGTGAGCTTGCTTGTCCCATCCGCCTTGTCGGCACCGTGTCCGATGAGATCCGGGGCGAGGCAGGCGAACCCGCGCGCCTCGAACACAGCTCGAAACGGCTCGAAGCACCAGCCGCCGCAATTGACGCCATGCACCATGACGATGGTTTCAGCCATGTCGTTCTCCAATCAGCACGCTCTCGCCGACACCTACCGATGCCGTCTTGCCGGTTAAGGCGGCCTTTACCCCGCTCAGCCAGCATGGGCCGGTCTTGCCCAGTGCTGCTCTTTGCCGAGTACAGCATGGCGAGCGCGTGTGTGTATTGCGTAACGCGAGTGTAGATCATGGGTGTGGGGGATACGGGGGAGCAGCGGCTTCCACGCAACAAAATCATTGTGGGTGATTGCATCGCGGAGCTGCGGAAGCTTCCCGAACAGAGCATCGACCTCGTCTTTGCCGATCCGCCCTACAATCTTCAGCTCGCGAACGAGCTCTACCGGCCGAACAACAGCCGCGTCGACGGCGTCGATGACGACTGGGACAAGTTCGCGAGTTTTGAGTCCTATGACCGCTTCACGCGCGATTGGCTGGCCGAGTGCCGCCGCGTGTTGAAGCCGGATGGCAGCCTTTGGGTCATCGGCAGTTATCACAACATCTTCCGCGTCGGCACCGCGCTTCAGGACCTGGGCTATTGGGTGCTGAACGACGTGATCTGGCGCAAGACGAACCCGATGCCGAATTTCCGCGGCCGGCGCTTCACAAACGCCCATGAAACGATGATCTGGGCGTCCACGGGGCAGAAGGCGCGCTACACGTTCAACTACGAGTCCATGAAGGCGCTGAACGAAGATCTGCAAATGCGCTCGGACTGGCTGCTGCCGATCTGTTCGGGCGCCGAACGCCTGAAGCAGGACGGGCGGAAGACCCATCCGACGCAAAAGCCGGAATCGCTCCTGCAACGCGTGATCCTGGCGGCAAGCCATCCGGGCGACGTGGTTCTCGACCCCTTCATGGGCTCGGGCACGACCGCCGTCGCCGCCAAGCGCTTGGGCCGCTCCTTTGTCGGTATCGAACGCGAAAAGACCTATGCCAAGGCGGCCCGGGACCGGCTGAAGTCGGTCGAGACGCTCGATCCCGCATCGCTGCAAACCGCGAAAGGCAAGCGCGCCGAGACACGTGTGCCATTCGGGACACTGGTCGAGCTTGGCCTGCTATCGCCGGGTACGGCTCTCTACGATCCGGCGGCGCGCCACGAGGCCAAGGTGCGGGCGGATGGGTCGATCGCCTGCCGCGGCGCGCAAGGGTCCATCCATAAGATCGGCGCCCATGTGCAAGGTGCCATGGCCTGCAACGGCTGGACCTTCTGGCATTACGAGGCCGGCGGGTCGCTCAAGCCGATCGACGATTTGCGCGCCGAGGCGCGGCAGAAGCTGGCGTCTTAGCGTCCCGCTTTTTCGGAGCCGCACGCCTCTCGTCCAGCGCATGGGCGAGAACCTTCCGCATGACGGTCGGCAGCGCGGCCGCTGCCAGATCGCGCTGGCCGAGCCAACGGCAGCGCGCGGGATCTGCCGCAGCCAGCAGTTCGACGTCGCGCAGGATCTCGGCACGCAAGACTGTAAGTTCCAGATGGAAATGCGTGAAGGTGTGGCTGACGGAGCCTGGCACCTTCTTCCACGACGCTGCCAGAGGTGCGTGCTCCCGGGCCGCTTCCGATTGCGGCCCCTCCTCCCACGGCGTCGACGGCGTCTCCAACATGCCGCCTAAGAGCCCTTTCGGCGGCCGCTCGCGCAAAAGGACCGCACCGTCCTCCCTAATCGCGACGAACGCCGTGCCACGCCGGGTCGGCCGTTCGGCCTTCGCCGCCTTGTAGGGAAGCTGCTCCGCAAGCCCTGCGGCGAAACCGCGGCAACTCGGCCGCACCGGACACAACCCACAGGCAGGCTTGCGCGGCGTGCAGATCATCGCGCCGAGATCCATCATGGCCTGCGCAAAGTCGCCCGCGTGGGTCTTGGGCGTCAGCTGTGCCGCCAGCGCCTTGATCTGCGGCTTGGCCGCCGGCAGCGGTGTCTCGATGGCGAAGAGCCGGGCAATAACGCGTTCGATATTGCCATCCACGGGAGAGGCCCGCCGGCCGAAGGCGATAGCCGCGATCGCGGCCGACGTATAGGCCCCGATCCCCGGCAACTCGCGCAAAGCCTCTTCGGTGTCCGGAAACCTGCCCCCATGCTCCTCGGACACGGCTCGGGCGCAAGCATTCAGGTTCCGCGCGCGGGCGTAATAGCCGAGCCCAGCCCAAGCGGCGAGAACGTCACCCAGCTCTGCACCGGCCAATGCGTTCACATTTGGCCAGCGGCGCACGAAGTCGATGAACCGCGGGGTCACGGTCTTGACGGTGGTCTGCTGCAGCATGATCTCGCTCAGCCAAACCTTATACGGGTCCTGCAGGGTTCCAGGCGGCGCCCGCCATGGCAGCGCCCGCCCCTCGCGCCGGTACCAAGCCAGGAGCTTCGGTGCGATCGCAGGTTCCGCAGCATCCGTGTGAACGTCTTGCATAAGTCCTCATGCCACGCGCCATCGCCTTGCGCCATGGTGTAGAATCTTCACAGACCCATGGGAGCGATCATGAGCACGACCAAGCAGAGTCCGTACGCTGGGCGGAAGGGCGGTCCACGCAAAGGCGGTATCCGGCCGATCGGCGCCTTCGTCGAGAAGGCGCTGGATCAGGCGGCGCGGGCGCGCGGCTTCGCCACCACTGCTCTCCTCAGCGATTGGCGCGCCATCGCCGGCGCCGAGCTCGCCCGCTACACCATGCCCGACCGAATCATTTGGCCGCGCCGGCGCGACTCTTTCGAGAACGAGGACGACGACGGCCCCCGAGCCCGCGGGCACCGGCGCGACGGCGCGACGCTCGTCCTGCGGATCGAAGGGCCGCGGGCCATCGAGGTGCAGCACCGTGCGACGCAGATCCTGGAGCGGATCAACGCCTATTTCGGCTATATGGCGGTCACGGAAATGCGCTTTCTGCAAGCGCCGATTTCCCGCGTCGTCCGCCCCAAGCGCACACCGAAGCCGCCGCTGCCGGCATACGCGTTGTCGAAATCCGCAAAGATCGAGCATCGGGGCTTGGCGCGAGCCTTGGAACGGTTGGGCGCGGGCGCGACTCAAGGCACCTTGTCGAAAAAGCGCTGATCACGCCCACGGCGGCGACGTGCGCAAGACGACGTGCGCAAGACTAGGACGAAGGGAAAGACATGGCTGACGGCACGAAGAGCGCGATCGATACGGCTGGTTTTCTGGAACCGGGCAAGAGCAATTTGCAGCTGATCTACATTCTCTATCTCGCAGGGCTCATCGTCGGCATCACGCCGCTGATCGGCATCGTCTTGGCCTATATGAACAAGGGCAAGGCAACCGGGCTCTACGAGAGCCACTACACGTGGGCGGTTCGAACGTTCTGGATCGGCATAGCCTATGCTCTCTTGTCAGCGGTCTTGTCGATCCTGGTTGTGGGCGCGCTCTTGGCCATCGCAACGGCTGTCTGGTGGATTGTCCGGTGCATCGTGGGGCTTCACAAGCTGGGCAGGAACGAGCCCATCGCAAAGCCGCAAAGCTGGCTGATCTGAATCGCTCAGTTGTGTCTTGGGCCTGCGGGGACTAAGTGTCGCCCTCACGAGGGGTTGATATAAAAGCGTCTGCGCCCGCTTGCCCGATTGGTGCCGTTCGACGATTGTAGGCGCCCATCAGCGCAAGAGAGCCGCGCGTCAGAGGAAAGCCGGAGAGTACAACGTGGCAAAGCCCGAGAAAGACACAACCAAGGCCTCGCCCGAGGCAAAGAAGAGCAACACTGCAATTTACGTCATCGGCGGGCTTGTGGCCGTCGCGCTCGCCGCCGGCCTGTACTTTTCCAGCGCGGAAACGGCGCCGGATCCGGACGCACCGAAGGCGAACCCGGAATTGGCGGCTCTCATGGACGGCGGACCGCTGGAGGACATCGTGCTCGGCGATCCGAACGCCGACGTCGTGATCGTCGAATATGCCTCGATGACCTGCCCTCACTGCGCGAACTTCTACACAGAGGTGTTCCCGAAGCTGAAGGAGAAGTACATCGATACGGGGAAAGCCCGCTTCATCTTCCGCGAGTTTCCTTTGGACAGCCTCGCGGCCCGCGCTTCCATGCTGGCCCGCTGCGCCGGCAAGGACCGGTTCTACCCCATGGTCGACGGCTTGTTCGAGACCCAGGAAACCTGGGCGGCTCCGGGCGTTGATGGGCAGGAGAAGCTGAAGCTCATCGCCAAGCAGGCCGGCTTCTCGGAAGAGAGCTACAATCAGTGCATTGAGGACAAGGACCTGTTCAACAAGATCGTCGCCGTCCGCAAGAAGGCCCACGAAGAGTTTGGCGTGGACGGAACGCCGGCCTTCTTCGTCAACGGTGAGCGGCTCGACGGCATCGGGATCGAGTCTTTTGACGCCGCCATCGAAGGCAAGCCCGATACGCCGCCGAGCGGCTGACCGGGAAGTTCGGGATCGGCGGGTCCTCGCGGGTTGGCCGAGTGGCGGGTGCCGCAAGCCGCTAGACCTGGCCGCGGAAACGTGGATCAATATCCTCGGGGGATGATTATTGGGGCTTAGCAGGGTAGCCACGACCGTCTTGAGCGGCGCCATCCTGGCCCTTGCCGCGCTAGGGCTCAGCGCATGCGGCGGCCCCGGCGGCACGACGCCCGAGGCAGCCCCGTTAAAAGACCGGCTCCTGGAGCCTGGCCCGCTCGGGGAACGCGAGTACGGGAACCGCAACGCGCCCGTGACCATCATTGAGTATGTGTCGCTGACCTGCCCCTATTGCCGCGCCTACCACGCCAAAGTGTTTCCGCGCGTCAAGCGCACCTATGTGGACACGGGCCGGGTCCGTTACATCATCCGGGAATTCGCCATCGGGCAGTCTGCAGGCGCCGCGGCGATCATCACGAGATGCGCACCGAAAAGCAAATTTCTGCCCCTCACGGAGGCTTATCTGTCCCGCCAGCGGGAGTGGGTGAGCCAGGAGGTCCGTCCGGACGCCCTCTACAAAATCGCCAAAACCCGTGGAATGAGCCGCGCGCAGTTTGACAAATGCCTATCGAATCAAAGCATTATCGATGGGTTGACGGAGGTAAAGCAGCGGGGACGCAAATATGGCGTCGTCGGAACGCCAACGTTCTTTATCAATGGCCAGAAGCTCCAGGGCGAAGTGACCTTCGAGGAGATGAAAGCGTTGATTGAACCACAGGCTTCTTGATCTCCGGCGTTGCGAATCGCGCCGTCCCCATCCAAGTTCTGTTCTTGTCGCGTTTCCGTCACGGAGCACGCGTTCCCCGGTTCCAGATAGGCTCCGGCAACAGATAAGGATCGTCAGCAGGTGCAAATCTCAAGGCTCCGCCTTCTAGGGTTCAAATCGTTCGTCGAGCCTACAGAGCTCGTCATCGAACAGGGATTGACCGGCGTGGTTGGCCCCAATGGCTGTGGCAAGTCCAATCTGCTGGAGGCCCTGCGCTGGGCCATGGGCGAGACGTCCTACAAGAGCATGCGCGGCGCGGCCATGGACGACGTGATCTTCGCGGGCGCTCAGGACCGGCCGGCGCGCAACACGGCCGAAGTCACCCTTTTCATCGACAACAGCGCACGCCTCGCGCCTGCCGAGTTCAACGACTCCGACGTTCTGGAAGTGACGCGGCGGATCGAGCGCGAAGCCGGCTCCGCCTATCGCGTCAACGGCAAGGACGTGCGGGCGCGCGATATCCGCCTCCTGTTCGAAGACGCCGCGACCGGCGCCCGCTCGCCTGCCCTCGTGCAGCAAGGGCGCATCGGCGAGATCGTGAGCGCGACACCGCTGGAGCGGCGGCGCGTGCTGGAGGATGCGGCGGGCGTCGCCGGGCTTCACAGCCGGCGCCACGAAGCGGAACTGCGCCTCAAGGCGGCCGAAAGCAATCTGGCGCGCCTCGCCGACCTTATCGGCCAATTGACCTCCCAGCTGCAGGCGACTCGCCGCCAGGCCCGTCAGGCGAAGCGGTATCGCGACATCTCGACGAAGATCCAGGAGATGGAAGCGCTCTCCTATCACCTGCAATGGGTGGCCGCTTGCGCCCAGGTCGAGGCGGATGAGGCCGCGTTCCAGGAATCGCTGACGACCGTGGCGTCGGAGACCAAGGCCGAGGCGGAGGCTTTGCGGGCGCAGTCAGAGGCGGCGGAGAAGCTCCAGCCCTTGCGCGACGAAGAGGCGGCGCGCGCGGCGGTTCTGCACCGGCTCACAGTCGATCGCGATGCGTTGGAGCGCGAGGAAGCCCGCGCCAAGGCCCGGCAGGAAGAGCTGGAGACGCAGCTGGCCCAGACCGCGCGCGACCTGACGCGCGAAGAGGAACACATTGCCGAAGCCAACAAGGTTCTGGAAGGGCTCGCCGGGGAAAAGGCCGGGCTCGAAGCCGTCGGCACCGACGACAGCGTCGAACCGCAATTGCGCGAAGCCGCCGCCACCGCGGCAACCGTGCTGGGCGAGGCCGAAACGGCGTTGCGCGCCGCCACGACCGAGCTGGCCGAGGCGCGGGCCGAGCGCAGCCGCCTCGAGAACGAGCATACCCGGCTCGTCAGCCGGATCACTCAGCTCGAGGCTCAGTCCGAAGATCTGGCGCAACAGCTTGCCAATCTCGAAGCGGAAAGCGGCGGCGAGGCGAAGCTGACCGAACTCAATGCCGATGCCGAGCGGGCCGCCGCGCTTCTGGAGGAAGCCGCGACCGCCCTGACACAGGCCGAAGCCGACGAGGAGCAAGCCAGAGCGGACGAGACGCGTCTGCGTGGCGCCCTCGCCGATGCCAAGCTCGCCCGTCAAGAGATCGAGACCGAGCTGGCAACCTTGCTGAAGCTCCTCGCCCCGCCGAACGAATGGACGCCGATCGTCGAGGATGTCCGGATCGAGAGTGGCTACGAACACGCATTGGGCGCAGCGCTGGGCGATGATCTGGACGCGGCCGCCGAAGACAGCGCGCCGGCCCATTGGCGCAAGATCGGCGGAACCGGCGACGACCCGGCCTTGCCCGACGGCGCTGTTCCGCTCAGCCGGTTCGTGACGGGCCCCGGGGCTTTGGCGCGGCGACTGGCGCAGATCGGCGTGGTCGACGCCGAGCACGTCGCACAGCTGCAAGCAGCACTGAAGCCCGGCCAGCGCCTCGTATCTAAGGATGGCGACCTGTGGCGCTGGGACGGCTACAGCGTCCAGGCGGGCGCGGCGACGGCCCAAGGCGCGCGGCTTGAGGAACGCACGCGGCTGGAATCGTTGAAAGCCCTGAAGGTCGAGGCCGAGGGCGCCCAGACGGCAGCCGAGGCCGAGCTCGAGACGGCCGCTCAAGCGAGCCAAGCCGCAAGCCAGAGAACGAAGGACCTACGCCTCAAGATCAAGGACGACCGCGTTGAACTCGACCGGACGCGCAGCGCCATCGGCACGGTGGAACGCGAAATCCAGGCCAACAGCAAGCAGTTGGGCGCGCTGGCCGAAGCGTTGAGCCGCACGAAGGCCGCCCGCGACGAGGCCCAGGAGCAGGCAGAGGCCGCTTCGAGCGCACTTGAGCAACTCACCGCGCTGGACGGACTGACCGCGGCGCTGGAGGCTGCCCAGAGCGATGCGGCCAACGCCCGCTCCGAGGCGTCGCAGGCCCAAGCCAATCTGAAGAGCTTCGAGAACGAAGTCCGGCTCCGCACGGAGCGCATCAAGGCCATCACCGCGGAAGAAGATCTCTGGCGGAAGCGGATCGCGAACGCGCAACAGCAGATCGAGACGCTCGGCGCGCGCAAAGCGGAAACCACGGCCGATTTGGACGCCCTCGCCAAGCTGCCGGCCGAGATCGAGGAGCGCCGCGGCAAGCTGATGAACACCATCGCCGAGGCGGAACGCGACCGTTCGAAGGCCGCGGACGACTTGGCGGAGGCGGAAACCGCCTTGCGTGAGCAGGACAAAGCGTTACGCGCGGTGCAGGAGCGCCTCTCCTCGGCCCGCGAAGGCAAGGCCCGCAGCGAGGCGCGGCTGGAAGGCGTCCGGGAGCGACGCTACGGGCTTTCCAGGCTTATCCGCGAACAGGTCGATTGCGCGCCGGAAGAATGTCTGCCGCGCGCCAATCTCGCCGAGGGCGCCGAACTGCCTTCGCTTGAGGAAGTCGAGCCGCGCCTGGCCAAGCTGAAGGCAGACCGCGAGCGGCTCGGCGGTGTGAATCTGCGCGCCGAAGACGAAGAGATCGAGCTTGCCGAGCAGTTGGAAGGCATGGAGAGCGAAAAGGCCGATGTCGAAGAGGCGATTGCGCAACTCCGCCAGGGTATCTCCAGCCTCAACCGCGAGGGGCGGAAACGGCTCCTGGAGGCCTTCGACACGGTCAACGCGCATTTCTCGCGTCTCTTCCAGACGCTGTTCGGCGGCGGGTCGGCAGATCTGCGGCTCGTCGATTCCGACGATCCGCTGGAATCGGGCCTCGAGATCTTCGCGCAGCCGCCGGGCAAGAAGACCCAGACCTTGACGCTGATGTCGGGCGGCGAGAAGGCGCTGACCGCTTTGGCGCTGATTTTCGCGGTTTTCCTGACCAACCCATCGCCCATCTGTGTGCTGGACGAGGTGGACGCGCCATTGGACGACGCCAATGTGGACCGGTTCTGCCGGCTGATGGAGGAAATGTCGAAAGAAACAAGGACGCGTTTCCTCATCATCACCCACCATCCGCTCACGATGGCCCGCATGAGCCGCCTCTTCGGCGTGACCATGCAGGAGCGCGGGGTGAGCCAGCTGGTGTCCGTTGATCTGGAAACCGCCGAGCAGCTGCGCGACGCGGGCTAGGCGCAACGACGCAGGCGTCGGGCAGGCTCATTTCCAGCCGTTTTCAGGGCACTTCGGCCCACTGCTACAAGCTTTGGCGGAGAATTTCTGTCCGTGTTTCATATGCGGCGTCACAACGGCTTGGACTTTCTTGACACTGAGGATTCCCTGACTAAAGTGCGCGCGAAGCTTGGGGGCCATCCGGTCCTTTAGGGCTCTCCCGGAATTGAGCTATAGCGATGGCCGGAGCCGAAAATCAGTCCGGAGCCAAGAATGGCGATCAGGACACTGAGAGCATTCGGCGGCGGCTAAACACGCTCGATGGGAAGCTGACGAAGGCCAAGGGTCTGTCCCAGCCTCCGGTGGATGCCGAGGGACGCGGTCGAGCCATGGGCCAAGCTCTGAAGCTGTCGGTCGAGTTGGTCG
>JARRPE010000011.1:0-13599 GCA_037383205.1 Methyloceanibacter sp. | reverse complement strand
CGAGCCTCATCAATGCACTGACAGGCCGTAAGACGCTCGCGCGCGTCTCCGTGACACCGGGGCGGACGCGCGAGCTCAATTTCTTCACGCTCGGGCCCAACGGACCCAATGGCGCGTATCTCGTGGATATGCCCGGCTACGGCTATGCCAAGGTCTCCCGGTCCGCCGTCAAAGGTTGGACGCGGCTGATCGAGGATTATCTAAAGGGGCGCCGAGAGCTGAAGCGGGTTTTCCTGCTCATCGACGCACGCCACGGCCTGAAAGCCAACGACCGGGACACGATGAAACTCATGGACGAGGCCGCCGTGTCGTATCAGGGCGTGCTGACCAAGGCCGACAAACCGAAGCAGAGCGAGCTGGACGCCGTCATCGCCAAGACGCAAGCCGAACTCGCCAAGCACCCAGCCGCCTTCCCCCAACTTCTCGTGACCTCGGCCAAGGAAGGCGTCGGCATCCCGGAGTTGCGGGCCACGATCGCCGGTCTCACGTCGAACGGCGTTGAACCGTAAGGCCTTCCGCCGCTATAAGCGCACCCGTGACAGATAAGAAGACACCCAAGCCTTCGGGCGCCGATACAGCCGCCGCCGGCGCCGCGCTGACGGACGCGCTCGGCTCGGTGCACACCAAGGCGAAGATCCTCTCCGAGGCCCTGCCCTACATGCAGCGTTACGACCGCGAGACGGTCGTCGTGAAATATGGCGGCCACGCCATGGGCGATCCGGAGCTGGCGAAGGACTTCGCGCGCGATGTCGTGCTGCTGAAACAGGCCGGCGTGAACCCGGTGGTGGTGCATGGCGGCGGGCCCCAGATCGGACGGCTGCTGGAGCGCCTCAACATCAAGTCCGAATTCCAGGACGGCCTCCGGGTCACAGACCGGCAGACGGTCGACGTGGTCGAGATGGTTCTGGCGGGCTCCGTGAACAAGGAAATCGTCTCGGACATCAACGACCAGGGCGGTAAGGCCGTGGGCATCTGCGGCAAGGACGCCAATCTGATGCGGGCGAAGAAGCTCGAGCGGCGGGTGCGCGACCCTCAATCCAATATCGAAAAAGTGTTGGATCTCGGGTTCGTCGGCGAGCCGGGGCTCGTGGAGCCGCACATTATCGATGTGATCATTCAATCGGACCTCATTCCCGTCGTCGCCCCGATCGGCGTCGGCCCAGACGGCGAAACCTTGAACATCAACGCGGACACGTTAGCCGCCGCCATTGCGGTCGCGCTGAAGGCCAAGCGCCTATTGCTGCTCACAGACGTGGACGGTGTACTCGACAAGCAAGGCAAGCTGATCCGGTCCATGACCACGGCCGAGGCCGCCAAGCTGATCGAGAACGGCACCATCACCGGCGGCATGATCCCGAAGATCGAGAGCTGCGTCGATGTGATCGCCGAAGGCGTGGAAGCCGTGGTTATCATCAACGGCAAGGTGCCTCACTCGGTCCTGCTCGAACTCTTCACCGAGCACGGCGCCGGTACGCTCATCGAACGCAAGCGCCCCCGCGGCTACCGCACGAGGCAGCCATGACGGAAGCCGCGCCAGGTGCGTTCAAGGCAGGCTCGCTTGGCGAACGCGGCTTTGGCCATGTGGACACCTGGGTCTTCGATCTCGACAACACACTTTACCCGGCCGAGTGCGATCTCTTTGCCCAGATCGATCACCGCATGGGCGCGTTCATCGCCGAAACGCTGGATGTGTCGCTCGACGACGCCCACGCGCTCCGGAAGCAGTATTACTTCGAGCACGGCACGACGCTCGCCGGCCTGATCCGGCTGCACGGCGTCAAGCCGCATGACTTTCTGGATTACGTCCACGACATCGACCTGGATGTGGTCGACCCGTCTCCGGAACTCGGCGCCGCCATCGAGGCGCTGCCGGGGCGGAAGCTGGTCTTCACGAATGGCTGCCGCAAGCACGCGGAACGCGTCACCACGAAGCTCGGCGTGCGGGATCTGTTCGAGGACATTTTCGATATCCACGCCCTCGAATACGTGAACCCGAAGCCGTCTCTCGAGGGGTTCAATCGCTTCTTGGCTGCGCACGATATTGTTGCGCAGAGGGCGGCGCTCTTCGACGACCTGCCACACAATCTTAAGACCGCGCACGCGCTCGGCATGACCACGATCTGGATCGACTGCCGCGCCATGGGCCGGCCCGAACACGTCGCGCACGAAGACTGGGCCGATCTGCCCGATCACATTCATCATCGCACGGAGGCGCTCGCGCCTTTCGTTGCCGCTATCGGCGCTTCGCTTGCCGAAGAAACCGAGGGCCGCAAGGCTGCCGGCGGCACGCGAAACCCACAATAATCTGAAGCGTTTTGGGAGAGGTCCATGTCGCACGATCATCTGAAGAACTTCATCGACGGCGCATTCGAGCACGCGTCCGAAATCAATTCGGATACGAAGGGCGTGGTGCGCGACGGCGTCGAGGAGGTTTTGGACCTGCTCGACAAGGGCGAGTTGCGGGTCGCGGAGAAGATCGACGGCGACTGGGTCGTCAATCAGTGGGTCAAGAAGGCCATCCTGCTCTCGTTCAAGCTCAACGATCAGAAGCGGATGGACGGCGGACCCGACGGGTCGTCCTGGTGGGACAAGGTCCCCATGAAGTTCAACAAGTGGAAGGCGAAGGACTTCAAGGAGGCGGGTTTCCGCGCCGTGCCGGGCTCCATCGTGCGGCACTCGGCCTATGTCGCCTCCGGCGTGGTCCTGATGCCCTGCTTCGTCAATCTTGGCGCCTATGTGGATAGCGGCTCCATGATCGACACCTGGGCCACGGTCGGCTCCTGCGCGCAGATCGGCAAGAACGTGCATCTGTCTGGCGGCGCCGGTATCGGCGGCGTGCTGGAGCCCTTGCAGGCCAATCCCGTGATCATCGAGGACAATTGCTTCATCGGCGCCCGCGCCGAAGTGGCCGAAGGGGTGATCGTCGGGGAAGGCTCGGTGCTCTCCATGGGCGTCTACATCGGCCAATCCACCAAGATCATCGACCGAGCTACGGGCTTCGTCCATCAGGGCCGCGTGCCGCCCTATTCGGTCGTCGTGTCCGGGTCCATGCCGGGCAAGCCGCTGCCGGACGGAACGCCGGGACCGTCTCTGTATTGCGCCGTGATCGTGAAGACCGTCGACGAGCAGACCCGCTCGAAGACCTCCATCAACGAATTGCTGCGCGACTAGCATGCACCGCGACGGTCTCGCGGCTTCGGGTTAGACGCACCCGGCGACCATGCAATTCACCGGAGTCCGGTTTGATAGGATCGGAGTCGACAGGATCCGATTGGACTTGTGCCCTTCGCAATGTCACGATTCGGGCCTAAAACGTGAATCCTGCGTCAGAGGCTGACAATGGGGGAAGCAATGGATCTGCAGTACATCTTCACGTCGCTGGACGGTCGCATCAACCGCGCCAAATGGTGGGCCGGTGTCGTGATCCTCGGCATTATCAGCATCATCCTCGGGGTGCTCATCGAAGTGATCTTCGGAATGGGCTTCTTCGGTGGATTTCTGGCGACAGTCGTGGCGCTTGCCTTGTTTTTCCCCACCTATGCCGTATGCGCCAAACGTTTTCAGGACCGGGATAAACCCGGCAAGATGGCACTTTACGGGCTGGTTCCGTCCCTGATCGCGAGCCTGCTGGACGGCTGGGGCCTCACCGGCGTGGGCGATCAGCTCAACATTATCGGCTGGCTCTGCGTTCTCGTGAATTTGGGTGTGGGCCTGTGGTTCCTGATCGAACTGGGCATTCTCAAAGGCACGCCGGGATCCAACCAATATGGCGGCGACCCGCTCGCAGCCCTCACCTAACGGACACCTGAATCTGCAAGGCAGAAGGCTGTCTTCTGGCTTCGGCGGCCTCGCAACTTGCGCCCGTCCCCCGGCTTGCCATAGGACGCGCGCGCGGTCATGTTCGTGGCCCGCGCCCGGTACGGTCGGGCCGCCATCCTAAGGACCCGTGTCATGTCATCGCCCGCCGAGAACGCGGTCGCCATCGCGCAAAGCCTCATCCGGTGCCCGAGCGTCACGCCGGCGGACGCGGGCGCCTTGGATGTGCTCGTCCGGCCTCTCGCGGCGGCGGGCTTTTCGTGCGACCTGCTGACTTTCAGCGAGGACGGGACGGCGGACGTGGACAATCTCGTGGCGCGCATCGGCAGCGGCGGGCCGCATCTATGTTTCGCCGGCCATACGGATGTGGTGCCTCCGGGCGACGAGAGCCTTTGGACCCATGCGCCCTTTTTCGCCGAGATCGCAGAGGGACGGCTCTATGGCCGCGGCGCCTCGGACATGAAGGGTGCGGTCGCGTGTTTCGCTGCCGCTGCCATCGACTATGTGACCGAGCGCGGCGGACACGTGCCCGGCACGATCAGCCTTCTGATCACCGGCGATGAAGAAGGCACCGCCGTCAACGGCACTAGGAAGGTTCTGGCTTGGATGGAGCAAGCGAACCTCGTCCCCGATCATTGCCTTGTGGGCGAGCCGTCCAACCCGCGGGTGCTCGGCGAGATGATCAAGATCGGCCGGCGCGGCAGCCTGACCGGACATCTCGTGGTCTCCGGCCAGCAGGGCCACGTCGCCTACCCGCATCTTGCGGCCAACCCGGTGAAGGGCATCGTCACGGCGCTTGCCAAGTTGTATGGAACGCCGCTCGATAACGGCAGCGCACATTTCTCGCCCTCAAACCTGGAGGTGACGAGCATCGACGTGGGCAATCCGGCGACCAATGTGATCCCGGCACGGGCCGAAGCGCGCTTCAACATCCGCTTCAACGACAATCATGAGGCCGAAACGTTGAAGGCGATGCTGGAAGACAGTATCCGCGCGGCGCTGTCGGATGCCGAGCTCTCGTTCTCGTTGGATTTCGCGCCCCATGGAGACGTGTTTGTAACGAAGCCTGGCGCGCTCGATGAATTGCTCAGCGAGGCCGTGACCGAATTCACGGGGAGGACGCCGGTCCTCTCCACCGATGGCGGCACCTCCGATGCGCGCTTCATCAAGGACTATTGTCCCGTCGTGGAATTCGGACTGACGACCGAGACCATCCACAAGACGGACGAGAACGCCTCGCTCTCTGACCTGGAAACGCTGACTGCGATCTACCGACGGTTCATCGCGCGCTATTTCGAGCAGTTCGGAGACGGCTCACCCGAGGACGACAATGGCCGGTGATCCGCGCCCCATCGGCGTTTTCGATTCCGGTATGGGCGGGCTGACGGTGCTGCGGGCGCTGGCCGCCCGATTGCTGGACGAGCATTTCGTCTATCTCGGCGATACCGCTCGCCTCCCCTACGGCACCAAGAGCCCGGACACGGTTCGCGCGTATGCGCTTCAGGCGACACACCTTCTTCTCGGCGAGGACGTGAAGATGGTGGTGATCGCCTGCAACACCGCCTCGTCGGTGGCGCTCGAGGCCCTCCAAGAAGCCTTGGCCCCGGTGCCCGTGATCGGCGTGATCGAACCGGGCGCGCGGGCGGGCGTCGCAGCCACGCGCAACAAGCGCATCGGCGTGCTGGCGACGGAGAGCACGGTCAAAGGCGGAGCCTATGCGCGGGCCATTCACCGTCTCATGGCCGATGCCGAAATCACCCAACTCGCCTGCCAGGTTTTCGTCGCACTGGCCGAGGAAGGCTGGGCGGACACGCGCGCAACCGCGGCGGCGGTGGAAGACTATCTTGAGCCTCTTTTCGCGCGCGCCGATGCTCCCGATACGCTGGTGTTGGGCTGCACGCATTTCCCGGTCCTCGCGGCGGCCATCCAGCGCCATGTCGGCGGCGCGATTACGCTCGTGGATTCGGCGGAGACGACGGCAGCCGCGGTCGCCGAAACGCTGGCAAACTCGACCCTGCAGGCGCGCTGCGGCTCCCCGCGCACCGTGCGCTTCTTCGCCACGGATTCGCCGGAGCGCTTCGCACGGATCGGTGCGACTTTCTTCGGACAAGACATCGACGAGGGCGATGTGGCGCTTGTCGATCTGAAGATGGCCTAGGCTCGATGGCAGCCGGCTAGATTTTTGGCGGCGGCTCTGAGTCGGGCAGGCTTTCCGACGCGTCCGTCGGATCCTCGATGAGGTCCGGCTTGACCGGCGCGGGTAGCGAGGCCTCGTGCTCGATCTCCTTCATGAGACCGGCGAACCAACCCCGTCCGAGAATCAAGAACACAGCCGCGAAATAGAGGATCCCGCCGACCACGACGAGAATGCCGAGCGTCGTCTCCTCGCGGAAGCTGGTCATATCGGACAAGGCGGTGCGGAGCCATTGGCCGCCGAAATAGAGCGCCACGGCGAACGCGATGCCGATCGCGGCGAGCTTCGCCACGGGACCGCGAATGGCCTCGCCCGAAACGGCAAAGCCTTGGCGGCGCGCCAAGATCGCTAGTAGGACCAAATTGATCCAAGCGCCGATGCTGGTCGCCAGCGCAAGACCCACTTGGGCCAGATGGCCCATCAGAGCCACCTTCAGCGCGATGTTCACGGTGGCAGCCAGCAGCGCGGCCTTCACGGGCGTCGCCGTGTCCCCGCGCGCATAGAAGGGCGCAGTGAAGCTCCGCAGTAGCACGAACGGAATGAGGCCGAGCGAATAGGCGGCGAGCGTGTGCCCCGCGGAAAGCGCGTCTTCGCTCGTGAAAGCGCCACGGGCGAACAGCGCCCGCATGATGAGGTCCGGGATGGCAATCGCCGCCGCCGCGCAGGGCAGCGTCAGCAACAACGCCAGCTGGATGCCGCGCGCCTGGGCCGAGGCCGCCCCCTTGATATCGCCCGCCGCAAGCCGCCGCGACATTTCCGGCAACAGCACCGTACCGACCGCGATGCCCACGACGCCGATGGGAAGCTGGTTGATGCGGTCGGCATAGTAGAGCGCCGACAGCGCGCCGGCAGGCAGGAAGGACGCGATCACCGTGTCGGCGAAGAGCGCCAGCTGCACGCCGCCCGCCCCAATGATCGCTGGGCCGAGCGCTTTCAAGAACCGTTTCGTGGGCTCGTCGAGCCGCGGCATGCGAAGGCGGATGCCATAGCCGTGCATCTCCGCATCGCCGCCGACGAGGAGCACCATCGCGACGCCCGCGATCAGCACGCCCCAGGCGGCCGCGTAGCCCGCGCTCTCGAAATAGGGCGCGAGCGCCAAGGTCGCGATCAGCGAGACGTTGAGCAGGATGGAAGCGCCGGCGGCGGACGCGAACCGGTTGTTCGCATTGAGGATGCCGGCGAACAGCGTCTCCAGCGACACGAGCGCGAGATACGGAAAGGTGATGCGCGTGAGCGCGACGGCGAGGTCGAACCGCTGGGGATCGTCGGACAGGCCCGGCGCCAGCAGCATAACCACGTCCGGGGTGAACAGAAGCGCGATTGCCAGCAACACGAGATTAATGGCGATCAGCGCGGCGGCAACCTGGTCTGCGAAGAGCTTGGCGGCGGGCAGCCCGGCCTTCTCCAGCGTGTGGGCATAGGCAGGCACGAAGGCCGCCGCAAACGCGCCTTCAGCAAAGATCGCACGAAAATGGTTGGGCAAGCGGAAGGCGACGAAGAAGGCATCGGCGATAGGCCCCGCGCCGAGAATGGCCGCCATCACCACGTCGCGAATAAAACCCGACAGGCGCGATACGAGCGTCAGCCCGCCAACCGTGGCAATGCGCCTGATCATCGATGTCCGTCCCCTTTGCGCACTCGGGCGCTGATCAAGGCTTAATAGTCGACCTTGACCAGGTAAAGGCCGTGGGCGGGCGCGACGGGACCGCATGCCGCCCGGTCGCACGCATCCAAGGCAGCCTTCAGATCGCCGGCCGTCCAGCGCCCTTCGCCCACGCATTTCAGCGACCCGACCATGGAGCGCACCTGATTGTGGAGGAACGAACGCGCCGAGGCTTCGACGCGGATGATCTCGCCGTGGCGCGACACGTCGAGACGGTCGAGCGTCTTCTCAGGCGATGCCGCCTGACACTCCGACGAGCGGAAGGTCGTGAAGTCGTGATGGCCGATAAGCGTTTGCGCGGCTGCGTGCATGGCCTCGGCGTCGAGCGGCTTGAACACGCCCCAGGCCCGGTCGCGCTCTAGCGCCAAAGGCGGTCGGCGGTCGACGATGCGATAGAGATAATGGCGCGCCTTGGCGGAGAAGCGCGCATCGAAGTCGCCGCCGACTTTCTCACAGGACAGGATCGCGATTGGGTCCGGGCGCACTTGCGCATTCAGCGCATCGCGCACTCGTGCCGGCTCCCAGTCTTTTTCGAGGTCGAGATGCGCCACCTGTCCCATCGCGTGGACGCCCGCGTCGGTACGCCCGGCACCGCGGGGAATCGCCGCCTCGCCGGAGAAGGCCTCGACCGCCTGCGCAAGCCGTCCTTGCACGGATATCTGGCCGTCCTGCAGCTGCCAGCCGACGAAGGGCGTGCCGTCGTATTCCAGAAGGAGCTTATAGCGGGGCATGGTCGCGCGCCTCCCTAGAGAAGCGTGCTGCCGGGCGGCAGGTCGACGCCGCGCAAAAAGGCGTCCGCCAGCATGGGCTTCTTGCCGGCCCGCTGCACGCGCGTCAGACGCACCGCCCCGTCGGCGCAGGCGACCGTCAGGCGATCGTCGAGCAGCGTACCCGGCGCCCCGCGCCCGTCTTCCAGCGTGGACCCCTGGACCTTCACGCGCTCGGTCTTGCCGTTCTGGATGATCTGCAACCAAGCGCCCGGATAGGGAGACAGGCCACGAATTTGGTTGTGGACTTCTTGCGCGGGCCGCGCCCAGTCGATGCGGGTCTCCTCGTTGGTGAGCTTCGAGGCATAGGTCGCAAGGCTACCGTCCTGCTCCACGCAGTGGAGCTGGCCGTCAGCGAGCGAGGCCAGCGCCTCCACCATCAGCTCGGCGCCGAGGGCGGCCAGCGCATCGTGCAATTCGCCCGCGGTCATATCGGGGCCGATCGCCACGCGGTCCATGAGGCAGACGGGACCCTCGTCGAGCCCTTGGGTG
Organism: Methyloceanibacter sp.; assembly: GCA_037383205.1. Classification (GTDB taxonomy): domain Bacteria; phylum Pseudomonadota; class Alphaproteobacteria; order Rhizobiales; family Methyloligellaceae; genus Methyloceanibacter. The sequence continues at coordinate 4,667 of JARRPE010000011.1, read as the reverse complement.
ACGCGCATGATCGAGACGCCCGTTTCGGCATCGCCCGCCATGATTGCGCGGTTGATCGGCGCCGCGCCCCGCCAGCGAGGCAGCAGGGAGGCGTGAATGTTGAAAACGCCGCGCCGCGTGCCGCTCAGAACCATCGGCGGCAGGATGAGCCCATAAGCGACGACAATTGCCGCATCCGCTTCGAGGGCAACGAACCGCTTCTGCTCGGCCGGGCTTTTGAGGCTTTCCGGCACGCGCACGGTGAGACCGAGCGCCTCAGCCTCCTGATGCACCGGCGAATTGCGCACGGCCATACCGCGACCTGCGGGCCTTGGCGGCTGCGTATAGACCGCCACGATGTCGTGGCCCGCCCTGGCGATAGACAACAGCGCCGGGACGGCGAAATCCGGCGTGCCCATGAAGATGATCCGCATGGGCCGGTCTTAGGCCGGTTCGATGCGCATGGGAAGCCGGTTACGGGCTTAAACCGCCGTGGCGCGCTTCTGCTTGGTGAATTTCCGCACGATCATGTCGCGCTTCAGGCGCGAGAGGTAGTCGATGAACAGAACCCCATTAAGGTGATCGACCTCGTGCTGGACGATCGTGGCCAGAAAGCCCTCGAGTTCGGTCTCGTGTGGCTTGCCCTCCCGATCGAGATAGGACACGCGCGTCGTCGCCGGGCGCTCGACCTCCGCCGTCACGTCGGGAATCGACAGGCAACCCTCCTCGTGCACGCGCATCTCATCGGAGCGCTGCAGGATCACAGGGTTCGCCATGACGAGCGGCGCGGGCTCCTCTTCATCCCGCGCCGGATCCATCACAATCACCCGGCGCAGGATGCCGATCTGGGGCGCGGCCAGCCCGACGCCCGGCGCGTCGTACATCGTCGCCAGCATGTCGTCCATCAGCGCGCGCAATTCATCGTCGACGCGTTCGACGGGATCGGCCGTCTGGCGCAGCACGGAATCCGGGATGGTGACGATGGGATGGATGGTAGCCATAATTGACGCTGACATAAGGACCGAAGGGCGAACGGTCAATGCGCTCCGTCGCCCGTGTCCGGATCGCGGCCCGTCCTACCGTGTTCCTGTTTTGGTCTAGTCTCCCGAATCAGCCTATAGCTAGGCATTATGGTTCTTGAGCCCCTGCATATCGGGACGGTGATGATCGACCCTGTTCTGGTTGGCCTTGTGCTCGCCGGTGTGGCCGTGCTTGCCCTCCTAATTTTGGCGATCGTGATGGTGGTCCATCTTGCCCGCCGGAAGCAGGACGCCGCCGCACAAGGCGACCAACTCGGGGAGCTGCGCGTGCGCCTTCAGACGCTCGCGGAAATCAGCGTGACGCGGCATGGTGAATTGGCTCGCGCCGTGAACGAGCGCCTCGACCGCATGACCCACAAGGTTGGCACCGATCTCAATGAAAGCGCGCGCAAGACGCACGAAACCATCTCGCGGCTCAACGAGCGGCTGGCCGTGATCGATACGGCTCAGAAGAACCTCACCGAGCTCTCCGGCAACATGGTCAGCCTCCAGGAGATCTTGGCGAACAAGCAGGCACGTGGCGCCTTCGGCCAAATCCGCATGGAGGCCATCGTCAAGGACGGGCTCCCCGCCGGCGCCTACACGTTCCAGGCGACGCTCTCCAACAACACGCGGCCCGACTGCCTCCTGCATATGCCGAACACGCCGGCAGGCGTCGTGATCGATGCGAAGTTTCCGCTGGAAGGCTTCGAGGCCTTCCGCACCGCGCGCAGCGATGAGGCGAAGAAAGCCGCCGCCCGGCGCATCCGCACCGATGTGGGCAAGCATATCGACGCAATCGCCGAGAAGTATCTCATCCCCGGCGAGACTCAGGACACCGCCATTCTGTTCGTGCCTTCCGAATCCATCTCCGCTGATTTGTCGGAGCACTTCCCCGACATCGTCCAGAAGGCGCACCGCGCGCGCATCGTGATCTGCGCCCCGAACATGCTGATGCTCGCCGTGCAAACCATGCAGGCCATTCTCAAGGACGTGCAGATGCGCGAGCAGGCCCATCTGATCCAGCGCGAAGTCGCAACGCTTATGACGGACATGGGGCGTTTCCGCGACCGCGTGCTCGACCTGCAGCGGCACTTCGGCCAGGCCAACGCCGATATCGACAAGATTCTCACGTCCGCCGACAAGATCACCAAGCGCGGACAGAAGATCGAACACCTCGACTTCGAAGACGAGGCCAAGACGGCACGCAACGGTAAAGCGGTGCAGAACGGCGCGCTGTCGTCACCGGCGGCGGCTCCCCATGCGACAGAGGCCGGGGCCGCGCCTGGGCCGAGCAAAGGACCGCGCATCATCCGTCAGCCGGATCTCCTGGCCGGCGAGTAACGCCAGGGACGAGACTTGGGTGGACAAGGGATGGATCCGACCGTCGCAGATGCCGTGAAAGAGTCCATGTGGATCTCGACCATGAATGTATCGATGCTCGATCAGCTCGCCGTTGGCGGCGCCGCGAGCCTCGTCAATCTGATCATTCATGCGATCCTGGTGGGCGCCATCGCTGCGACCCTGCGCGACCTTGCGAACACGGACGCCTCTTTCCCCGGCTTTCTGCAGTACACGCTGGTGATCGTCGCGACCGGCACGCTGCTCGTGGTCGGGCATTTCGGCGAATGCGTCATCTGGGCCTATACCTACAAATGGGTCGGCGCGGTGCCTGAGAATACCGATCTGATCTATTTCGCGTTCGGCAACTATACGACGCTCGGCTACGGCGACGTCGTGCCGGTCCCGCAATGGCATATGCTCGGCCCGATGACGGCGCTCAACGGCGTCATGCTGATCGGCTGGTCGACGGCTCTCGTCTACGACCTGCTGCACCGTTCCGTGCAGACCCCGAAAGCGAGCTAGGGCGCATCGGCGCCGCGAACCTGTTCGGGCGACCCGCTGCCCTCCCGGCCGAAGATTTTGTGCAAGGGCCAGAGCCCGCGCTTCGGCGAGAACAGGAAGACGATCAGGAACACGAAGGCCTGCGTTAGCACGATGCACGCGCCTGTCGCGCCGTCGATGTGAAAACTGATGAGCGTGCCGAGCGCTGCGGAGCCGCAGGCCACCGCCACGGCGATCAGCAGCATGCGTTCGAAGCGGTCCGTGAGGATGTAGGCCGTGGCGCCCGGCGCGATGAGCATGGCGATGACAAGAATGATGCCGACCGCCTTGATCGAGCTGACGATGGTGAGCGAAAGCAGAATCAAGAGCCCGTAGTGCAGCAGGTTGACCGGCAGGCCAATGGCGCGGGCATGGTTCGGATCAAAACAATAGAGCAGGAGGTCGCGGCGCTTCGCGAGCACCACGAGCAGGGTGCCGCCGGCGATGATCGCCGTTTCGAGCAGATCGCCCGCCGTCACGCCGAGAACGTTGCCGAACAAGATGTGATTGAGGTGTTGGTCGGTCTCGACCTTGGTGAAGAGCACGAGCCCGAATCCGAACATGCCGGAGAACACGATGCCCATCACCGTGTCTTCTTTTACCCGGCTGTTGTATTTCAGATAGCCCGTCATCAGCGCGCAAGCGAGCCCGGCGACAAACGCGCCAATCGCCAGCGGAATGCCGAGGACAAAGGCGATGACGATGCCGGGCAGCACGGCGTGCGAGATCGCATCGCCCATCAGCGACCAGCCCTTGAGCACGAGATAGCAGGACAGCACCGCGCAGACGGCCGCTACAAGCAGCGACATGCCGAGCGCCCGCTGCATGAAGTCATAGGCGAAGGGTTCCACGAAGAACGCGATCGGGTCCATCAGGCGCTCTCCTGCACGGGACCGCTCTCCGGCAGCCCGCTGCCTTTGCGCAGATTGTCATCCCGAACCACGCGGGCTTTGCGGCGCGCAGCGATGACGCCGTGCTTCGGCGCAAGATAGAACGCGGCGAGGAACAACAGCGTCTGAAAGCTGGTGACCGTTCCGATGCCGACCGCGATCGCGATCAGACGGTCGAATCGATCCGTGAGGAGATAGGCCGTCGCGCCGGGCGTGACGACGAGCGCGATCACGAGGCAGGCGCCCACCGTCTGGAGCGCCGCGACGGTGCAGGCGCTGAGCAGCGTAAAGAAAACCACCTTCAGCATACGCGTCCTGAGACCGATGCTCCGCGCATAGGTCTCGTCGAAGAACGTGACCATCAAGTCCTTCCAGATGAACGCCAGCACGGCGAGAGAGACGGCTGCGATAACGACAACCTGCGTTGCGTCGGAATCCGGGATCGCGAGGATGTTGCCGAGAACGATGGTCTGGATGGAGACGGAGGTCGGGTGCAGTGAGGCCATCAGCACGCCAAGCGCAAACAGGGTTGTGAAGACGAGGCCGATCGTGGCGTCTTCCCTAAGACGCGAGTGCGCTTTGACGAAGGCCATGCCGAGCGCGGCGAGGATGCCGGCGAAGAAGGCGCCGGCAGCGAAGGGCGCACCGATGATGTAGGCCCCTGCAACGCCGGGCACGATGGAGTGGCCGAGCGCATCGCCCATCAGCGACCAGCCCTTGAGCATGAGATAGCAGGACAGGAAAGCGCAGACCGCCCCCACGAGCGCACTGACCCACATCGCCTTCCACATGTAGTCGTACGAGAAGGGGACGACGAGTTCGGTCAGGATGTCGCTCATTGCGTCTTGTCCCGAGCCGGTTTCTTCTTGCCCTTCTTGACGCCGTAAAGCACGAG
>JARRPE010000010.1:16965-19351 GCA_037383205.1 Methyloceanibacter sp. | reverse complement strand
TGAACCGGCCTAAGCCGGCTATCAGGTAGGATCGATGTTCTACGATGCAGTCGCTAATTCGCATGGGCTGACGCGTGACCCGTTCATGGCGTTGGTCAGTCCGCGGCCCATTGGCTGGATATCGACGCTTGACGCCAATGGCGTGGTGAATCTCGCGCCCTATAGCTTCTTCAATGCAGTTTCGACGAACCCGCATTTCGTCATGTTTTCCTCAGGCGGTCGCAAGGACAGCCAGCGCAACGCGGAGGAGACTGGCGAGTTTGTCTGCTCGCTCGCCACTTACGACTTGCGCGAGGCGATGAACCGCACCTCGACCCATGTGGAACCGCACGTGGATGAGATGGTGCTGGCCGGTCTCAGCCCCGCGCCGTCGACGATGGTGGCGCCACCGCGGGTGGCTGAGTCGCCCGTCGCGTTCGAATGCAAATATTGGCGGACGATCGATCTTCCAGGCACGGACGGAGGACCTGGAAACCATGCCATCGTGCTTGGTCAGGTCGTGGGCATCCATATCGACGACGCGGCGCTGGTCGACGGACGGGTCGACGTCACGAAGCTGCGACCGATCGCGCGGCTGGGCTATCGCGACTATGCGGTGATCGACGAGGTCTTCGAGCTCGGCGGCCCTCAGTAGTCGAACTGCTCGGCGAGAATGCGCTCGGCGAGCGTGTGGCCAGGATCGAACATCATGAAAATGTCGATCGAACTCGCTTCGGCAATCTCGACCGCGACCACGTTTCTGATTTCGGTATGGTCGGCCACGGCGCTGACCGGGCGCTTCTCATGTTCCAGAATCTCGATCAGGACGTGGGCGTCATTCGGCAACAGCGCTCCCCGCCAGCGCCGAGGCCGGAAGGGGCTGATTGGCGTCAAGGCCAAGAGCGGCGCCGTGATCGGCAGAATGGGGCCGTGGGCGGAGAGGTTATAGGCCGTGCTGCCGGCGGGCGTGGCGACGAGCACGCCGTCGCAGATCAGTTCACCGAGCCGCGTCGTTCCGTCGACGCCGATCTTGAGCTTGGCCGCCTGATGGATCTGCCGGAACAGCGACACTTCGTTGATCGCGAGTGCCTCGTGGGTTTCCCCGCTGCGGTCCCGGACAACCATGCGAAGGGGATGGATGACGGTGATTTCCGCCGCGGCTAGGCGCTCCTTGAGCCGGTTTTCCTTGTAATCGTTGAGCAGGAAGCCAACCGAGCCCCGGTTCATGCCATAGATCGGGATGCGGCTGTGCAGGTGATCGTGCATGGTCTGTAGCATCAAACCGTCGCCGCCGAGCGCGACGATCGCGTCGGCCTCTTTCGGGGGCACGTTGCCATAGCGCTTCACGAGCGCTGCGTATGCGTCTTCCGCATCGCGCGTTTCGCTGGCCACGAAGGCGATCTTCTCGAAATTGGCCATGACAGGTCTGCTACGCTTTCAACCGCCCATTCAAAGAGGCCACACTAAAGCTGTGGTGCTAATGTCGTGCAAGTGCCTCTTAAGGCGGACGCTTAATAAGTATCGCTAAAAGTATTGTTGTCGCACGCGTCATGGGACAGTGACGAAACGCCTCTCCAGAAGGGCGATTAGGGAGCTAACATGGACGATGCCGATCTGCCAGGTCTGATCTACGCGACTTTCCCAAGCATCGACGAAGCCAAACGCATTGGCGGCGCGTTGGTCGACGCCCGCCTCGCGGCCTGCGTGAACGTCTTCCCTGGGATGGTTTCCATCTACGAGTGGGAGGGGGTGCGGGAGACGGCGGAAGAGGTCGCGATGATCATCAAGCCCCGGAAAGAGAAGACAGAGCAGGTCTTGGACGAGGTCAAGCGGCTCCATCCTTACGATGTGCCGGCATTGCTCGTGTTGCCGACACAAGGCGGGAGCGCCGAATACAGCGCTTGGATCGCTCAGGAAACGCAAGGCGCCACGGCATAAGCGGGGGGCATCATGGGACATGTGCTGGCCATCGATCAGGGAACCACGAGCACACGCGCAATCGCTTTTGACGAAGCCGGCCGCCCGGGAGCCTCGGCCGCGCTTCCGCTGAACCAAATCTTTCCCGCACCGGGCTGGGTCGAGCACGACCCTAATGAAATCTGGCGGGCAGTATGCGCGGTCTGCCGCTCGGTCGTCGGCGAGGTGGGGGCGGAGAACATTGCCGCGCTCGGAATCACGAACCACCGCGAGACCACCGTGGTGTGGGATCGTGCGACGGGTGACCCGCTGCACAACGCCATCGTCTGGCAGGACCGGCGCACGGCACCACTTTGCGAGGAGCTGGAGCGGGAAGGGTGGGGCGTCCACGTCACGGAGACCACGGGCCTGCTGATCGATCCGTATTTTTCGGCGACAAAAATGGCATGGCTGCTCGCCAACGTTGCCGGGCTGCGCGAAAAGGCGGAAC
>JARRPE010000010.1:0-16900 GCA_037383205.1 Methyloceanibacter sp. | reverse complement strand
ACATCCGCAGCGGCCGATGGGATCCCAAACTTCTCGACCGCCTCGGGATTCCGGCCGGCATCCTGCCCGAGGTCCGGGACAATCGGGGAGATTTCGGCGCGGCGCTCAAGGATGCCTTCGGCGCGGTGCTGCCCATTCGCGGTGTCGCGGGTGATCAGCAGGCGGCCTCCAAAGGCCAAGCGTGTGTCCGCCCCAGCATGATCAAGGCGACTTATGGAACCGGGTGTTTCGTCGTCGCCAATACGGGTGACGGGGAGATCGGTTCGGAGAACCGCATGTTGTCGACCGTGCTGTGGCAGCTGGACGGCGCGCGTACCTACGCATTGGAGGGATCGATCTTCATGGCCGGCGCCACCATTCAATGGCTGCGGGACAGTCTCGGCCTTATCGGGGAAGCCGCTGAAAGCGAAGACATCGCCAAGGAAGCCAACCCTGACAGCGGGGTCTATCTCGTGCCCGCGTTTCAGGGGCTTGGCGCCCCGGTCTGGGATTCGGGCGCCCGGGGAGCCATCGTCGGGCTCTCCCGCGCTTCCAATAAAGCCGACATCGTTGCGGCGGGGCTCGAATCCGTCGCTTTTCAGACGCGCGACCTGCTTGGGGCCATGCGGGACGACATGGCCAAGGCGCGGATCGGCGAGATCGAAGTCCTGCGGGTCGATGGCGGGATGACGGCCAATGGCTGGGCGATGCAGCGCCTCGCCGATATTCTCGGCGAAGCGGTCGAAGTGGCGCCCATAGCCGAAACGACCGCGCTGGGGGCGGCGTATTTCGCGGGTCAGGCGGCCGATTTCTACGGCGACGATGCGGAACTGGCGCGAGAGTGGACGCCGTCGCGGCGCTACGAGCCGCAGATGTCCGAATCCGACCGCGAAGCGCGGTACGCCGGCTGGCTGGAGGCCGTCGACCGCGTCCGTAGCGGGAAGACGTAGCAGCCGGTTCTCACCGCAACGGGCTTCGTTTTCGGGGGCGCAGCCGCGCGTTAACGCCTTGGGAATCCTTTGCGGGCAAGCTTGGCGGAAGAGTAGGGGCCTGTGTTGGCCGCCGCCGGGTCGTCGAGTATTGCGTTGGAGTTGCCCGTGTCCGTGAGACAGAGTGTCCTCAAACAGGTCTCAGAAAGCCTCGTCTCGTCCGGGCTTTACAGCAAGCCGGCGGCGCTGGCGCTGCTTGCCAAACAGTTCGTGGGCTTCGGTCCGCGCTTGCCCGATCCGGAAAAGGCGCTGCGTCAGCCTGAAGGGCTCGCCGGCCGCTGTCCATCTCTCGACGTGCCGACCATGGTCGCGGCCTACGCCAAGGGGCTTTACCCCCACGAGAACAAGTGGTGGGCTCCGGCCGAGCGCGCTGTGTCGTTCCCTGAGAACGTCCGTATTTCCCAACGGGTCTGGCGGTTGCTGCAAACGCAAGCCTACGGCGTCACGTTCGACACCGACTTCGCGGCTGTGCTTCGCGGATGCGCGCCTGAGCCGGGCCTCACCCAAATTTTCACAGCGTTGCATCGCGCAGGCTACGCACATTCGGTCGAAGCCTGGGATCGCAGCGGGCGCCTTGCGGGCGGACTGTTCGGCCTTGCGATCGGACGGGCCTTCTTCACCGAAGGTATGTTCGCGCGGGAGCGCGATGCGTCGAATGTGGGTTTCGTGACCTTGAGCTGCCATCTGCAGTACTGGGGCTTCACGCTCAACGACGGCAAACGCATGCATGGTCATTTCAGTCAGCTCGGGTTTGTCGCCGTGCCCCGTTTTGCGTTCAATGGACTGCTGTCCAAGGCCGTGCTTCATCCGAGCCGGGTCGGCAAGTGGGGCGTGGAAACCGGCCTCGATGCCGCCCATTGGAATCCGCAGTTTGCCGGTACCGGCAAGGCAACGCGACGCACGCGCGACAAGCGCCGGATAGGCGATGGCGCGCTTCCGCCGTCGGCCTGATTGTCTGCGCCAATCATCTCGTCAGGCGCGCGTTCGCGGCTTTGCTGCGAAGAAAGTGCGTGCGTGATCATTTTTGCTTGCATTGTCGTTTTGCGCGGCCATGATCGGTCACGTCCCAACCCCGTGAATTCCCGATACGCCCTTGTCTTTACTGGAAAATTTCGTGCCTAGGCGCCCGCCGAATATCGACGTCGCAACGCTCGGGCGTGATGCCATGGCGGGGACGATTTCGGCTATCGTCAACATCGCCTACTGCATCTCGTTCAGCGCGTTGATTTTTCAGGGCTCTATCGCCGCCGGTTTCCCGTTGGGACTGGCCGCGCTCATCATGGGCACCATGGTGACCGGCATGGTCGTCGCGCTCACCACAACACTCGTGCCCGCCGATGCCGGCCCCGACACGCCCGCCGTCGCCGTCATGAGCGTGTTGGCCACAACGGTCGCCGCCGGGCTCGCGGCGAAGGGCGCCGACACCGAAACGATGATCATCAACGTAATGGTCGCCATCACGGTCAGCACGTTCCTCACCGGCGCTGTGCTGTTCGGGCTTGGCGGTTTGAAGCTCGGACAATGGTTGCGCTTCGTCCCGTTCCCCGTGATCGGCGGCTTCCTTGCCGCGTCGGGGCTTCTGCTCATCACTGGTGGCGTCGAAGTAATCACGGGAGGCAACCTCACTCTGTCTCCGTCGAGTTGGGCCGTCATGGCCGACATGCGCTACGCGCCGCAAATCGCCGTCGGGCTGGCCTTCGCCGTCTTCATTGTCCTGCTGAAGCGGTGGATGGACGACTCTCTGACGCTGCCCATCGCCTTTCTCGTTTTTCTCATCGGGTTGAATGTCATCCTGATGTGGTTCGTGGGCGATCCCCAGATCAAGGCCGATTGGTATCTGGCGGCGGTGGGCGCCTTGCAGCTTTGGTGGCCCATCGAGGCCCTGGCGACTCACGATATCGATTGGGGTGTCATGGCCCTGAGCAGCGCGGAAATCGGCGCCGTTTGCGGCGTGACCGCGATCTCGATGCTGCTCGATGTGTCGAGCCTCGAGGTCGCCCGGCAGAAATCCGCCGATCTCGACAAGGAGTTCCGCACCAACGGCTTGGCGAACGTATTGGCGTCCGTTCTTGGCGGTGTGGCGGGCAACCTGTCGCTCAACAACAGCCTGCTGCTGCAACAGGCCGGCGCCGTGACGCGCATCAGCGGCGTATCGGTGGCGGTCGTTTGCGGCTTGGTTCTGTTCGCCGGCGCCGATATCGGCAGCTTCGTGCCCAAGGCGCTCCTCGGCGGGATGCTGGCCTATCTCGGCACGATGATCCTGATCGAGGCGCTCGTGCATTCGCCGGCGCAGCGATCCCGGACCGACCTCGCGCTCGCCATCGCGATCGCGCTTGTCATTCTGTATTTCGGTTATCTGGTGGGCGTTGTCCTCGGCGTCATCGGCGCCTGCCTGCTGTTCGCGCTGTCCTACAGCCGCATCGGCGTTATCCGGCGTCACCTGACGCGTTATGAGCTGTCGAGCAGCGTGGACCGGTCGCCGGAGCAGACGCGCCTTTTGCAGGAGGAAGGCAAGCGCGTTCACGTGTTCTGGCTGTCCGGCTTCATCTTCTTCGGTTCCTCGAACGGCCTCTTCGAGCGTATTCGGCGCGAGATCGAAGAGCAGGAAGAAAAGCCGGTCGAATTCATCGTTCTGTATTTCAGCGCTGTGCAAGGGCTGGACACATCGGCGGTCTTGAGCCTCGTCAAGCTGCGCAACTATTGCGAGGAGCGCAAAGTCACGCTCGTCTTCAGTGGGCTGAGCGATTCGATGCACGCGGCGTTCCTGGGGGCCGGCTTCTTCGGCACGGACAGGCCGCACCAAGCCTTCGCAACCCGCAACGAGGCGGTCGAATGGTGCGAGGACATGGTGTTGCTGTACAACGAGGTCGGCGAGGCCTCGTCGCATACGTTCGGGGCGACATCACCTTCGAGCGGGTCGAGCCCTACATGACGCGGCGGGAGTTGGACAGCGGTGTGATCTTGTTCCGGCAAGGGGAGCCGTCCGACAGCGTTGTGTTCCAGGCATCGGGCTGCGTCGCGATCACGATTACCGGCGAGCACGGACGCGCCATGCGTCTACGGCGCATGCTCGGCCATACGGTCGTGGGAGAAATGGGTTTTTATCGCGACGTGCCACGCGGCGCGAACGTCGTCGCCGAGGAGGCAAGCGTCGTCTACATCCTGACCCGGGAGTCCTTCGACAAGATGCAGGAGGAGGATTCGGCTGCCGCGGCCGCGCTCCATAAGCTCATCATCCGGCTTTTGTCCGACCGGCTAGAATTTGCCAACCGCGAGATCTCAGCGCTGCATTAGAGAGTGCTCGCTAGCTTGCGGCGTTGTCGACAAACGCATCGACGAAGCGGTGCAGGGCATCCCAATCCGTGAACTCGCGATCATTGCCGTCGGGGGAATCGAGCCCGCGCTTCATGACGATGAATTTCACGACCTGCTCTTGAAAGTAATCGTAATCCGCGAAACGGACAGCGCCGCCCAAGAGAAGAGTCATGCGTGGCTGCCAGCCGGTCAGTTCGACGAACTTTTCCACGTAGCTTTGCGCTTCGGGCCGGGTTTCCTCCAGCGCCGCGGAAAAGCTCACGGAGATAAAGGCCGACGGACAGCCGTTCAGCTGTTGGTGATGGGCGGTGGCGAAATTCTTGATGGCCTTTTGGTGCTGTTCCTGGTGGACCGAGCCCGCGACGACAACCGCTTGAAAGGCATTGAGGTCTACATTGGCATCCGTCTCGGCGGCGTCGTGCACCTCGACGGTATGTCCGCGGTCGGACACCTCTTTCGCGACACGCTCGGCGATCTTCCGCGTCTGCCCCTCGGTGGTTCCATAGACGATCAAGACATTCACACTGTGCCTCCCGCAGCCAGATTTCACCGATGGACAAACCATCCATAGGGCCGAGCATACAGATCGGGCCGTGCGCTGCCCAGAGCACGCATTATGCCATTGAGTTAGTGCATCGCCCAGACGAGCACGGCTACGATGCCCACATAGGTCAGTCCGTGCGCGAGCTGGTCGAGGCCGAGCGCATGCCAGTAGGTCGCCGTCTGCGGTGTTGCCTTCAAGCGCCGGCCATACTGCTCCTTGGCCCAATCTACATGATAGTGAATGACGAACTCGCTGGCTGCGATCCCGAGTGCCAGCAGCAGGGAAGCCGGTGCGAGCACCAGATAGGCGAGCGGTGTCAGCGCGACGTGAATGCCTGCATGCAGAAACCCACCCGGATGACCGTACGTTCCCTTGTTGCAGTACTGGTATGGCGTTTGAAGGAAGAAGTCAGCCACGGTGTGCTTAACCATCAAGATGGCGATCGCGGCAAGGCAAAGAATGGCAATCTCGGGCATGTAATCGTTTGGCGGTGAGCGTTTGTCGGTTCGGGTTGGGTGGATAGGCTATTTGGATGTCGCTTGGGTGGTGCCGTCCCAGTTGTCCGGTGGCGGCGTGATACGGAACGCCTCGATGCGCTCGAGATAGAGCCTGTATAGGCCTTTCAGCTTGTCGCCGCCGAGCTTCTCGCATTCGGCCAGGAGCGCCTCGGCACCGTCCCAGTCCATCGCACGATACTTCGACAGGAAGTCCTGATGCTTGGCGGTGAGCGCCGCGAAAGCGTCACTCTGCCGAACAGTGTCGTCGCCCATCAGTCCGAAGATGCGATTGGCCTCGGTCTTTCCTTTGACCTTCAGGAGGTCGAGTTCGAGAAAAGCAAAGTGGGGCGCGCGCTCCGCCGTCTCCTCGCCGACAATGACCACGAGATCATAGGTTTTCGACTGTCCTTCAAGCCGGGAAGCGACGTTCACATTGTCGCCGATCACCGAATAGTCGAACCGGGTTTCGGAACCGAGATTGCCGACGCAGCAGACGCCCGTGTTCAGGCCGATGCCAAGCTTCACCGGCTTGTACTCACGGCCGGCTTCTTCCGCGGCAATGCGCCAGCGCTCGTTGAGCACGGCCATCTCGTCGACCATGCGAAGGGCGGCGGCGCAAGCATGCCCCGGGTGGTTGGGATCGTCGAGGGGTGCATTCCAGAAGGCCATCAAGGCATCGCCCATGAACTTGTCGATCGTGCCTTGCTCATCGAGGATGATGTTGCTGAGCGGCGTGAAGAGCTCGTTGAGAAAGCGCGTGAGCTCCTCCGCATCCAGGCCTTCGGAGATCGTCGTGAAGCCGCGCACGTCGCTAAAGAGAAGGGTCATATCGCGATTCTCACCGCCGAGTTTCAGCCGGTCGGGATCGTCGGCCAGCCGTTCGACGAGCGCCGGCGCCATATAGTGCGAGAAAGCGTTCCGCACGCGATTGCGTTCGCGCTCAGTCCGCAAGAAGACGAAAGACGAGCCGGTCAGGTAGATCGCGGTCAGCGCAATCGTGGGATAGACCGGGTCGACCAGCCAGCCCCAGCTGTTGAACGCATGCCAGGACAGCCAAACGACGAAGGCCACGGCGAGACCGCCGACCACGGCACTGCCCAGTGCCCCCGTACGATAGATGAGAACGGCGATCACGAGGCCGAGCAGGAGGATGTAAAGGAGCTCCGCAGGGGTCGCGAAATCGGGCCGCATCAGATAGCTGCCGCGAATGATCTGCTCCACGGCCTGAGCATGAAGTTCCACACCCGGGACGGAGGCCTCGAGCGGCGTTGCGCGCAAGTCCAGCAGCCCCGCCGCGCTCGTGCCGATCAGTAGGATGCGGCCGGCGATTTCTTCCTCGCCCAGTTCGCCATTCAGGATCTTCCAGGCCGGCAGATAGCGATCGCGCGTCTGCGGCGAAAAATGAAGCCACATTTGGCCGCTTGCATCCGTCGGGATTTCGAAATCGCCCACACGGACTTTCACGATCCCGGTTTGCTCGCCGAATGCCTTCTCGCCGCTCGCGCCGGACGATTTGACGACGTAGGTCGACGCCCCCTGGGCGGCGCGCAGGAGATCGGCGGAGAACGACGGGTACAGCGTTTCATCCAGGGTCACCAGAATCGGCATCCGCCGGATGATTTGGTCATACTCTGGGACCCAGTTGAGCGCGCCCGCGCCGATTGCGGGTGTCTGCAGTTCCTTGAGGCTGGAGGTCGCACCGGGATAGCGGGGCGCGAAAAGGCGCGGGTCATCGCCGCCGAAAGAGATGCCGGACTTGGCTTCCGGCAAGCCTTGCTGATTCATGGGCGAGGCGATGAAGCCCATGACGACAGGCGCGGTGCCGATGGTCTCGGCGAAAATTGTGTCGTTGGACGGAAGCGCGTCGAGCTCGGTCTTGAGCTGCGTGAGTTGGTCCGACTGCGGCCAGAACTTCACCGCGTTTGCAGGCGACATCCGATCGGGTTCCGGGAACACCATGTCGAAGCCGATCGTCGCAGCGCCGGCATCGCGCAGCTTGCCCAAGAGATCGCTCAGGATTGTCCTGGGCCAGGGCCACTGGCCGATCCGCTGCAGCGACTCCTCGTCGATATCGACGAAGCGGACGGGTAGCTCCGGATCGAACTGGAGAGGTGCGAGACGCGGGTAGGAATCGAAGACGAGAGATCTGAGGCGCGCAACCGGCGTCGGGTCCCACACGCGCAGCACCAGGGACGCTAGAATCGCGGCCGCAATGATGAGGCTATAAAGAAGGCGTGGACCCATCCCGCTCGTATTCCGTCGTTTTCGGCCGGGCGAGGGGCCCGCAGCGGCCAGACCCTATCGGTTGATACGGGCCTGTCAATCAGCGCGCCGGAAGGCGATCGGGTGGTCGAATGGACGAAACGCCCCGAATTGGGGCGTTTCGACTGCGGTTAGTCCGTGAATCTGTTGGGGCGCAAATTGCGCCAAACGGCCTCGGTCTCGAAGTCGAGATTGTTCTGAATCTTGCCTTTGGCGTTGGCTGTCTGCGCGGCCTTTGATTTCCGCTTGATTACCGTCACTTCGTTCGAAGCGCGCGGCGAGCCGTCAATCCAGTAGGTCTTGCCGCGGTCGGCCATGGCTGGGTCGGTATTGGCGGCGAGCACGGCCACGCCAAGGCCGAGGCCAAAGATGGAAAGGCTCACCTGTTTCAACATTTCGGTCATCATAGTCGGGTCCTCCGGGGCGAAACATCGCCGGTCGGCGGTTGGGGGTGTGCTGTATATGGTGGGGGCATAACCAGGATCAATGTGGCCTGGTACGGGGTGTGACGAACGTCACAGTTTCCAAATAACGCAGTATTTATCGTGCGGAGCGGCGATTTCCGCTAATATCCCGCAAATGCGCGAATTCAGATGGCCGGGCAGCCGGCTGCCCGGTTGGTGGGGTTCCGGGCGCACAAGCAAGAAACCTGTCCTGTTGCGGCTGCCGCTCGTCCTCGCCGCGGCCCTTACGGCCGCATTCGTGGTGTTGATCGTTTCCGAGCCATGGACGCCGGCAACCGCGGGGCGCTACCTGCCCGAGGTTGAAAATCCGTATTGCAGCATCAAGACCTACAAGCTGCGCGGGGTCGCGGAGCAGGCCTCGTCCATGACGGATCGCCTGGGGCGTCCGGTTATCGTCGTCAACGCCATGACGCTTCGGGATCAGCCCAGCTACGGCCGCTTTCTCCTAGCGCACGAGTGCTGCCACCATACACTTGGCCATGTGGCCAGTGCCAAGAAGGGACTGGGGCATGTCGGGCCGCAGGCCTTCTACTACATTGCCCCTGAGCTCAAACGCATGGAACTCGAGGCCGATTGTTGCGCCGTCCGGTTGCTGCGGGAGAGGAACGAGGACGACGGCATCGACGCTGGATCGGTCGCCATGTCTGTGTTTGGCGACCAGCCCACCGGCGCCTACTATCCGACAGGCTTGGAACGGGTCGACAATATCCGCCGCTGCGCCGCCGCGGTCGGGCAATAGCCCGGTTCCTGGAGCGCTTGCACCGGCCCGGCCGTTGCCCCGAGAGCCTGGTCAATCATTTAACACGGCCCCAAACGCCCTATCTTATCTGAATGAGTGCGGGGCCCGGTTTTCGGCCCCCGATGGGCGAAGCACCGCGGGAAACGCGGCGGAGGAGCGGTTTTGAGCGAAGCTCGATCAAGAATGACGCAGGCGGCGACGCGACTGACGCCCCCAATCGCGGCAGCTGTCGCGCTGGCCGTCGCGTTGCTCTGCGCCGTGGGCCAAGCGCGCGCCGTCGATGCCGGCGTGCTGCGTGTCTGCGCCGACCCCGACAACATGCCGTTCTCGAACGGCAAGGGGGAGGGTTTCGAAAACAAGCTCGCAGAGCTCATCGCCGGACGCCTTGACCGGGAGCTTATCTATACGTGGTTTCCGGAGGACACGGGCTATGTTCCGAACACGGTCGGAGAGAATGCGTGCGCTCTGGTCATGGGGTATGCGCAAGGCACGAATCTCATCGAAGACACCAACCCGTACTATTACGCCTCCTACGTTCTGATCACGCGGGCGGATGACGCGGCCCTGAGCGGCGTTACATCCTTGTCGGATCCTCGGCTCAAGTCGAAACGCATCGGGCTTGTGGCGCACACGCCGCCGGCGAGCATCCTTGCCATGCACGGGCTGATCGCGAACGCGCGACCGTTCGATGCTCGATCCGGACAAAGTCCGTCAGCGGTCGCCCAGGACATGATCGCGGAGATCGTCTCGGGCGAACTGGATGCGGGTCTGTTGTGGGGCCCCATCGGCGGATACTTCGCCGCGCGTGCGGATACCCCGCTCAATGTCGTGCCGCTGGTGAAGGAGCGCGCGGGTCCGGCCACATTCTACGGGATCACCCTCGGCATTCGTCCGGACGAACCGCAGTTCAAGCACCAGGTGAACAAGGTCTTGGCCGAGAACGCGGATGAAATCACGGCAGTTCTGCAGGAGTACAACGTTCCGGTTCTAGACCGGGACGGCAAGCTTCTGACGTCGCCGGAGGCCGTGCCGCCGGGCCAATAATCTTACATCTTGCACTTGCTTTCCGGCTCGTCGATGCCGAGCGTGTCGACCTCGATTTCAGGGTGGCTCGCGTGGGGGAAACCCTTTTGCGGCGACACCGACACCGGAACTTTCTCGGTCGCGATCAGGATCGGCTGGCGGAACTGACCGTCCCATTGCCGGAATTGCTGCTTGATCCCCTTAAAGGGCGCAAGCTGCAGGTTCGGACCATGGATGAACGCCGAAACGGTCTCGAAATCGTTGTCCGGCTTACGGGTCACCGCCTCTCCGATGGTGCGCGTCGCCACATAGGCCATGTGGTCGATGGGCAGCATGAGCCGGTCGTTGGCTTTCTCGAAGTTGTTGTTGGCTTGGGTTGCGCCCCATTTCTCGTGGCCCCGGCTCCAAGTAGTGGCCGTCAGACCGGTCGTGCCCGCAACGACGCGGGGTTTGCCGCCGCCACGGTAGGGGATCAGCGGTGCAAAGACCTGGTCTTCGTCGGCCACCATGATGACGTCGTAGTCGGGCTGCGGTGTGACCTGATGATCCGCATTGGCTTCCTTATGCGGCTTCGCCGGCGGGATAGGCCCGACGCTGTCGCGACGTCCGCCGGAGACGTCCACATATTCTCGAACATCGACGATGTTGCCGCCGAACCGTTCGGCCGCGCGCAAGACCGCGTCGCGGTAGGCCTTATCCGCATCCGTCGATCCATATACTACGAGCCAGTCTTTCCAGCCCATCTTGACGAGATATTGGGCGAGGGCGTCGGCGAGCATGTAGCGGTCCGGCACCACATGCATGACGTTCGCCCGGCAATCTTCCTGCCGCAGGGAGACATCCTCCGCGCGGATATTGAAAAGCAGAATGTCCTTGTCCGCCGCCCAATCGGACAGCTTGAGCAAGGTCGGCGCCGAGGCGTCCACCACGATGTAGTTGTGACCGGACTCGTACAGCTTTTTCAGGGCATCGACCGCGTCCTCGGGAGACGACGCCGTCTCGACATCAAGCCCATAGAGATGCCCCATGAAGCGGCCGCCGGCGTTGTTCTCTTTGACGCCCATCTCGGCGCCCGCAATGCCTGCGTTGTCGGGTTCGACATCCAACCGTGAGGCGGGGCGCGGTCCAGCGACGTCCTCGCGAAGATAGCCGATATCGACAGCCGTCATCGGCGGCGACTGGGGAAGCTTGATCGCGACGCCGCCCTTTTGCCGCTCAGCGGGCTTGTCGTTGTCGTCGGCTGAGGCGGGGCCGGTCGTCAGCCCGAGAAAAAGGAACGCGGCGATTGCGGCCGCACGGGCGAAATCGCCCGCAAGCGTTTCGATGCGCATGATCGGACCTTGGCCACCGCAGTGCGTTTCCTCAGATCACGGTTCGCCCCATGCCGGCGGCTTAACGCGGGGAAGCCGTGTTCTTTTCGGGCATGGTACAAATGGCAACATCGGTATGGCAAGTTGGAAACAATGGCGGGATAGATTGGCAAGGTGCGCATCAATTTCATCCCGCCAACGAATCTGTGGATTTTGTCGGCGCACGGCGATCCTTTTCGAAAATCTCCCGCAGAAGTGATAGATTCGCGCCATGCAATTCTCACCTAGCGATGCAATTCGGTTCGGCTGGGAGACGTTCAAGACGCGTCCCTGGTTCTTCATTGGTGCAATGGTGATCATGGCGGTGGCGAACATCGCCGTCGGCATCGTCTCCGGCGCTGTGGACACCATCACGGGCGGTTCTTACGAAGAGCCGACTGTTCTCGGCAATCTCGTGAGCTACCTGCTGGGCGTGCTCATCAGCATGGGGATGACGGCGTTTTTCCTCGCCTCCCATGACAACCCGCAACGGGTCGAGTTCGGCACCCTGTGGCACCCGAGTCCGTACTGGAAATACTTCGCGACCTCCGTTCTGGCCTCGGTGGCTGTCGCAATCGGGTTGGTCCTCCTGATCGTGCCCGGCTTGATCGCCATGGTCCTGTTCATGTTTTCGACGTTCCTTGTCATCGACCGTGGTCTCGGCCCGATCGACGCATTGAAGGCCAGCATGGAAATGACCAGGGGCAATCGCTGGCCACTGTTCGGTTTCATCCTGCTCTGCCTGCTGATCTTGTTGGTTGGCGTGCTCGCACTCGGCGTCGGTCTGCTCGTGGCCGCGCCGGTCGCCGGCATCGCCTTCGCCTATGCCTACCGGCTGCTGTCCGGCGGGGCTGCGCAGATCCAGGCGCCGGACGCAAGTCTCGAAATCTGAGCAGGCAGCACCGTCAACGGACGCGGTTCATCCGCGCGCTGTGGTCTTTGCGGCGTCCGCGCTGCTCGTGGCCTGAGGTTTCTGCCTTGCGGACTCATCAGTCCGACGGTTTGGGAACGAAGAAAGGCGCCCCGCGATGGAGGCGCCTTTGCAGACCTTATTTGTAGGCCGCGCTCTTGCGCAGCCTATTCGGCGGGAACAAGTTCCTCGCCATGCGCCTTGCCGACTTGCGCGGCGTTGCGCGTGTTGCGGTAGACGAACTCCGTGGATGGCCGCGCGGCTTCCTGCTTGGCGATTTTCACCATCTCGTTGTGATAGGGCGAAAGCGAGCAGGCAGGGTCGGTGTTGCGCGGATCCTTGGTGATCGCCATGGCCTGGCAGCGGCACCCGCCGAAGTCGACCTCCTTGAACGCGCAGGACTTGCACGGCTCCTTCATCCAATCGGTTCCGCGGAACGCGTTGAAGGCTTCGGAATCCATCCAGATATCCAGCAGCTTCTTGTCCCGCACGCTGTCGAACGCGAGGTCCGGAATGCTCTCGGCCGCATGGCAGGGCAGAACCTTGCCGGCGGGTGTGATGTTCATGAAGCCCTTGCCCCAGCCGCCCATGCAGGGCTTGGGCCGCTTGGCGTAATAGTCGGGTACGACCATGTCGATGGTCAGGACGCCCTTCAGGCGTTCGCGCGCGGCCTCGACATACTCGATCGAGGCGACGGTCTCCTCGTAGGTCGGAATGAGTGCGCTGCGGTTGAGAAAGGCCCAGCCATAATACTGCGCATGGGCGATCTCGATGCGCTGCGCGCCGAGTTCCACGGCCAGATCGATGTAACGGGGTACGTTGTGAATGTTGTGGCGATGGATCGGGGCGTTGATGGTCAGCGGCATGCCGAGTTCGGTAACCCAGCGCGCGAATTCGAGCTTCTTCTCGAGTGCGTTCTTGAAGGCGCCGATGCGGTCCGCGCCTTCCGGCGTCACGTCCTGCACCGAGACCTGAACGTGGTCGAGGCCCAGCTCCTGGAGGTTCTCGAGACGCTCGCGCTTCACGTTGACGGCGGCGGTGATCAGGTTCGTATAGAGCCCTGCGTCCGCCGCGGCCTTGACGATGTCTTCGAGGTCCTTGCGCGCGGTGGGTTCGCCGCCGGATAGATGAACCTGGAGGATGCCCATCTCGCCCGCCTGACGCATGACCGAGCACCACTCCTCCGTGGTCAGCTCGTTCTTGACGCTCTCCAGCTCGACGGGATTCGAGCAATAGGGGCATTGCAGCGGGCAGCGGTGGGTGAGCTCGGCCAGCAGACCCACCGGCGCCACGGCGCACAGCATGTCCGACTCTTCCTGGCTGCCGATGACGCCGGCCGTCGGCTCGTCGTCAACGGCGATCGCGTCGACATGTCCGTCAATCTTGAGGTCCTGGGTCATGCCTTTATCCCGTGATATATCCTTTGTCGGCCATGTCCTGGAGCAACTCCGTCACGTCCGACGTGATCACGTCGACGGGGGCGGAGTACTCGTTGGCCAGTTTCGCGGCGATGTCCTTCACGGTGCGTTCTCCGTCGCACAGCTTCAGGACTTCCACGGCGATTGCATCCGGCGTCATGATCCGCTCCGGTGCGAGCAGCACCCAGCGGTCTCGCCCCGCGTCGTGGCGTAGTTTCAGGTAGCGGGGCATCACCGGTTTGGTGGCCCGGTCGACCATAAGCCGGCCGGGCTGCTTCACGTCTGCCATCAGTCGGCGTCCGGGACGAATGCGCCGGGCGGGATCATGCCCGGATCGACGTAGGCGAGGTAAAGCGCATCGAGCTGCGCCCACAAGACGTGAGTCTTGAACCGAAGCGCGTCGAGAACGCCTTGCTGCGCCTCGGGCGTCCGGGCGTTCTGCTTGCAGTATTCGAGCGCGAAATTGGCATCGCGCGGCGCCTGGGTGAGGCGGCGCTTGAAATAGGCCATCACGTCGTCGCTGATGAAGTCGTAGTTCTCGAGCATGACGGAGATGCGCTCTTTGTGAATGCTCGGGGCGAACAGTTCGGTCAGAGACGAGGCCACGGCTTCAACAAGCGTCTTCTCGCGCACGAAGTTGACATAGGCCTCGACGGCGAAAATCGTCTCGGGCAGGGCGCCCTTGCGGGAAATCACATAGTCGCGGTCGAGCCCAAGGCCGTCGGTAAGCACGAGCCAACGCTCAATGCCGCCTTCTTCGGGGCCTTCGCCGTCGTGGTCGGTGATGCGATGAATCCATTCGCGCCGCAATTCGCGGTCGTGGCACCGGCTCATCAGCGCCGCGTCCTTGCGCGGCACGGCCGACTGGTAACAGTAGCGGTTCAGTGCCCAAGCCTGGACCTGGCCCTTGTTCAGCTTGCCGCCGTGCAAGAGCTTATGAAACGGATGCTTGTCGTGGTACTGCGCAGCGCCGATCGCGCGCAGCTCCTCCTCGAGTTCTTCGGGACTTAGAATCTTGGTCACGGGCCTACTTCCTCATTGGGTTTCCAAGCGGACTGGATTTCTCGTGGGGCGCTTCTTTTGGCGCCTCGGAACAGGTTCTCCCTAGATAAATGGGAAGAATGCGCAAGAAATCTATGACTCGTTCATGAACACGGGCTTGACCCCGGATTAAGAACATCTGAAGCCGCTGATCTGGGCCGTCAGCCTGGCGGCCCGATTTCTGAACTTTACGGGAAGAACGCCTCCCGTTCCATTGCGCGCACCTCCCAAATGGCGCGCCGGCCGAGCCCGTGATAAGGGAATGGCGCAAAGTACCCCCGAGTCCATAACCAGCCGTTATCGCCGATGGTGTCATTTCGACAGTTGCGCTACCTCGAGGCGCTGGCCCGCACGCGCCATTTCGGGCAAGCCGCGCGCGACTGCGCGGTCAGCCAGCCCGCCCTCAGCATGCAGATCAGAGACCTCGAAGACGAGTTGAAGCTCAAGCTGGTCGAACGCCGTAAGTCCGGCGTCGAGCTTACGGACAAGGGCGAGGAGATCGCGGGACGCGCCCGGACTATCCTCGCCTCGGTCCGGGATCTCGTGGACTACGCCAAGGGGCAGGAGGGTCTGCTTACGGGCCTGCTGAACCTCGGTGCGATCCCGTCGATCGCACCCTACCTGCTGCCCGCCGCCTTGCCTGCGCTGCAGGCCCATTTCCCCGATCTGACGCTGCGCCTCCGCGAAACAGTCACCGAGACGTTGGTTCGCGAGCTTGTAAGCGGCGACCTCGACGTTATTCTCGTCGCGCTGCCGATCGACGATCCTGCCGTGGAGACTCACTTCTTGTTCGACGATGCCTTCATTTTGGCGACCAAGGCCACACCGGACAATGCAGGCATCGGGGCGGCGACCCAGGACATGCTCGCGCAAGACCGGCTGCTGCTGCTCGAGGAGGGGCACTGCCTCCGGGATCAGGCTCTGTCCTATTGCCATTTGATGGCGCCCGACCTGCGCCAGAGCTTCGGCGCGTCCAGCCTCACCACGATCATGCAGATGGTTGCGAACGGCTATGGGGTCACGCTGCTGCCCGAAATGGCGGCGGCGATCGAAGTTCACCCCGGGGACGACATTCGGCTCTTGCGTTTCGCCGAGCCGGAGCCCAAACGAGAGATCGGACTTGCTTGGCGCAAGAGTTCGCCGCGCAAGGCGGAGTTCAAGCAGCTCGGCGAGTTGCTGCGCGATGCGGCGCCGGCGGCGCCCCAGCGGGAGCGGCCGCGGCGGCAGAAGGGAGGCCCCAAACGCTAAGTACCCAGCTTACTCTGCTGATCGCGGCGCTGCTGTTCGCGCGGGCGGGGCTCGTTCGCCTAACCCGTCCGCTCGCCGATTTTTTCGCGGCGGGGCGTCTCATGCCAGCCTTTCTGAACGCCATGGCCATCGGCGGGTCCGCAGTCGCGGCGGTCGTGTTCGTCGGCGGCGGCGGCGCCATCGATTTCGGCTGGCAGGGCGCGACGCTTCTCCTTTTGGGGGCGGGGCTTGGTCTTGTCCTGGCGGGGCTCTTGATCGCGCCGTATCTGCGCGGCTACGGCGGCTACACGTTGCCGGATTTTTTGGCGGAACGGTTCAATGCCGAAACGATGCGGCCGCTCGGCGTCTTCGCCGCCTTGCTTTGCTCGTTCCCGGCGTTGGCCGCCGTGATGCTCGGTTTCGGGCTGCTGGGAGAGGCCGTGCTGGCACTTCCTGACTGGGCCGGTGTTGCCGGGGGCATCGTCGCGATTTTCGTGGCGACGTTGATTGGTGGCATGCGGTCTTTGAGCCTGTCGCAGCTCGCCTACTACACCGTGATGCTGTTGGCGGGGCTCGCCGCGAGCCTGACCGTACTCTGGCAGACCGGGGCGTTCGCGGTCGCGGACACGCTCCTTGTTGATGAGGTGATCCCGGCCATGGCTTGGCAGCCGTTTGCGCGCACAAGCCCGGTCAACGCGATTGCGCTGCTGTTCTGTCTCGTCACGGGCTTCGCGTCGATACCCTATTTGCTCATGCGGAGCTTCACGGCCCCGGACATCGGCGACGCCCGGCTGTCCTTCTTGGGGGCACCCGTATTTCTGTTCCTCATCTGTGCGGGGATACCCGCACTGGCGGCATTGTACGAACCGGCCTCTCTCGCCATCGACGATGCGCTTTCCATGATCAGCCAAGCGGTCCTGGTCGTCGCTTCGGTCGCAGCCCTCCTGTCCACCGGAGCGGCGCTCACCTTGGCGCTCGCCAACATGATCGCCCACGACGTGTACTTTAAGAGCGCGGTGCCTAATGCCTCCGCCGGCCGGCAACTCTTCGTCGCGCGGCTGTCGGTCGTCGCTGTCGCTGCGTTGGCGGGCACAGCGGCATTGCTGTTCCCGGAAGAGACGCTCGTAGGCGCGGCGGCGGCGC
>JARRPE010000009.1:0-32809 GCA_037383205.1 Methyloceanibacter sp. | reverse complement strand
GTTTCTCGCGGCCCCGGTCGAAGAACAACGCCTTGTAGTCTGACAGCACGTCATTGGAGCTCGCGAGCTTCGGATACCAATGGTAGCCGGCGAAAACTTCGTCCGCGCCCTGGCCGCTTTGCACGACCTTCACATGCTTCGCGACTTCACGGGAGAGCAGGTAGAAGCCCACATTGTCGTAGGACACCATGGGTTCCGACATCGCCGCTATCGTATCCGGCAATGCTTCGAGCATGTTGCCGGTGGGGATCATGATCTTGGTGTGGTCGGTGCCGAAGTGCTTGGCGATGATGTCCGAATACTTGAACTCATCGCCCGCTTCGCCGTGTGCGGCCTCGAAGCCGATCGAGAAGGTCTTCAGGTGCTGTTGGCCGGCTTCGGCCAGGAGACCCACGATCAGGCTGGAGTCGACGCCGCCGGAGAGCAGCACGCCCACGGGGACGTCCGCGATCATGCGCCGATCGACCGCGCGCCGCAGCGCGGCGCCGACGCGGTCTTTCCATTCGGCGTCGCTGGTCTCCAGATCCTCGGCCGAACGGTCGAAGCGAAGATCCCAATACTTCGTGTCCTTGAAGCTGCCGTCGGGTTCGATCAGGCGAAGCGTCGCGGGCGGCAATTTACGGACCCCGCGCAAGATCGTGTGCGGCGGCGGCACGACGGCGTGGAACGTCATGTAGTGCGCAAGCCCGACGGGATCGAGCGCGGTGTCGACGTCGCCTGCCGCCACGAGCGCCGGCAGCGTGGACGCGAAGCGCAGGCGCCGGTCGTTGAGCGTGTAGTAGAGAGGTTTGATCCCAAGCCGGTCGCGGCCCATGGCGACGCGCCCGGTGTCGCGCTCATAGACCACGAACGCGAACATGCCGTTGAAGTGCGTCGGCGCTTCGGGGCCCCAGGCATGCCATGCCTTCAGGACGACTTCGGTGTCGCTGGTGGAGAAGAACCGGTAGCCCTTGGCCTCCAGCTCGGCGCGCAGCTCCTTGTGGTTGTAGATGCAGCCGTTGAAGACGAGAGTCAGGCCGAGATCCGAATCCACCATCGGCTGCTGGCCGCGCTCCGACAGATCGATGATCTTCAGCCGGCGATGGCCGAAGGCGAACGCGCCGCGGGAGACGATGCCGCCGGCATCCGGACCGCGGGGGACCATTGAGCAGGTTATGGCTTCCATGGCCTCGACCGATGCCGGCGAGCCGTCGAATGTGATCTCGCCGCACAATCCGCACATGCTTTGATGCCTCTTTGGGGGTGATGGTTTCGGGTGGCTGCGCCAACCCATGCCAAGATTTAAGCAAGAATGGGGCCGGAGGCGTGAGGTCTCGCGCGTTCCGACAGGAGCGCCCTCAAGAACTTCGAATTGCTTTGATAAGGGGAGTTATTGCATCGATAGGTGTAGCGATCAAATCGAGCCCGCCGCGATGACAGGGTCAAATCCGCGCAGATGCCGATTTTTTGTGCAAGTAGGCCTTGGTTTCCTTCGCTTCACTGTCGGTGCGGCAAACGCGTCGGCACGAAAACGCCTGAAAGGTGCGAAGCTGGCATTATTGTAATGGTCATCGCCTCAAAAGGCCCAGGAACTGCCCTGTTTTGCCATTATGTTTAGGCTCTTGCGCGATCCTCTGCACATTCATGAAAGCGCCGATTACATTGAGCGTTGAGGCGCGGAGGCTTTGAGGGACGACGAATGAGCGGACGCTTCGCCATCATAGGGCTGACTGCGTTGGCCTTTTTGGCTCTGGGCGCAGGAACCGTGACGGCCCCGGGAACGGCCTCGGCTGAATTCCGCGTGCCCGGCTTGTTCACCGGGAAGAAGGTCGTCAAACGCAGACGATATCGCCGCCCCGCGCCCGTTCAGCCGGTGCGGAATCCCGACCGGACCTTTGCAGCCGTCTCGGCCAAGACCGTCTCGCCGGCTGTCGCCAAGAACAGTGACGCCGCGCTCAGCGTCGGCACCGCATCGGCAGCCAGCGTGATGATGGCCCTGCCGGCTGCGACGCGCGTCTCAGTAATACCGAGGCCACCGACGAGGACGCTGCCAGCACCGCCGACACAGACGTGACGGCCGACACAGAAGTGGCGGCAGACACAGAACAGGCAGCCGACACGGACAAGACGGCTGACACAGACGAGACGGCGCCCGAGGCGGACGGCACGGCGGTTGCCGATGAGTCCGATGCGGGCGACAGCGAATCCGATCCTGAGGCGGCCGCTGAAGCCGAGGCCGAAACGGACTCTGCGGACGACGGCAAGACGGCCGCGGCGGAGGCCACGCTCCAGGACACCGACAGCGCTTTCCAAGAGGCTGACGCCGACGCAGACGAGCCGGAGAAGGCGTCGGACACCCAGATGGCTGCGGATGAGACCTCAGAGGCGGCTGCGGATGACGCGAAGGCGGACGACACCGAGTCCCCCGACAGCAAGACCGCGAAGCGGGATGAGGACGACGAGGGTGCAGACACCAAGCTGGCCGATACCAGCTCGAACGTGGACGATGATGACGCCGCCACGAGCGAGACGGCGGCCGATACCGAGCAAGATGCCGATAAGCCCGACGCACCGGTGACGGCCGATGCCGATGCTGCGGACGACCAGACCGCCGATAATGACGGTTCCGGCACGGACGTCGCCGAAGCCGAAGCCGCCGAGGCCAAGACCGCTGATACTAAGACCGCCGAAGCTAAGACCGCGGTCACCGACGCCGCCGACGCGAAGGATGAAGAGGCGGCCGAGGAAGAGACCGCCGCCGCGGACGAGACGGCGGAGCGTGAACCCGCCGAAACCGATGAACCAACGAAGACTGCCGATGCCGCGCCCAACGCCGCAAGCAACAAGGACGCGGATTCTGAGGGCGCTGCCGCCGAACAGGCGGACGCGGAGGATGCGGACACGAAGGCCACCGACGCCAAGACGGCAGACGCCAAGGCGGCAGACGCCGACGGCACCGGCGCCACAGACGCCGACGGCAAGGACACGAACAACAAGGACGTTGCCGAGAAAACCGAAGAGCCTGCCGATAAGGACGAAACGTCCGAAGGCGAAATCGTGACGGCGTCACTGCCGCCAGCCCCGGAGCCGAAGCCCGAGATCGCCCGCATGGCGAGCCCGGCGAACACGCCCCAGCGGTTAGCCGAGACTGCGTCCGACGCACAGGATGAAGACGCGTCGAACGAGAGCGATGTGACCGCCTCGATTTCTCCGTCGTCTGAAGAAGAAGGCGTCGCCTCGTCGGTCGAAACGGCGGACGTGACAGACGTCGCACGCGCGACGGACGGGGTGCCGGCGGACGATCAGATTGACCTTGATCCCCGCCCGTTCGATCCCCGCGCCTATGACGACACGGTCGTCCTGAACGTCTCACCCCCGCCGGGCTCCAAGCCGGACGGCGAGGGTGCCAAGATCGCCGCGCTGGAACCCGGCTCGACGCCCGTTTCTGGCAGCGATTCGGCGTCTAGCGACGGCGAGGATGAGGCGGTCGACCTTGGGCCCCCGCCACCGCCGCCTGTCGATCCCGTTATCGTGGCTGTCCGCTCGAAACTGGATGGTTCGGCGCCCCCGAAGGTGGCCGCCGCAGATCTGGAAGCGCTGCAGGCGATTTACGAGGAGCGTGACGACAAGCCGCTTTGGGTTGCCGAGGATGGTCTGACGCCGGAGGCCAAGACCTTGATCGTGACAATCAGCGACGCCGGCGACTGGGGCCTCGACCCGGATGCCTATGCCCTGCCGGCGTCGGACACCGCGCTGACCACCGACGAAGCGCGGGCCGATGCGGAACTCGCTCTCTCCGCGGCGGTGCTCAAATATGCCCGCCATGCGCAGACCGGGCGCCTCACGCCGTCGAGTGCGCACAAACTTTTCGACTACGATCCGAAGGCGCGTGATCCGAAGGAAGTGCTGACGGAAATCGCCGCGTCCGCGACGCCGGACAAGACCCTCCTCGCGCTCCATCCGCAGAGCGAGCAGTACCAGCGTCTGCATACGGCGTTGATCCACGCTCGGGACTCGGCGAAGGCTCTCGGCCGCGACCCCGAAAACGACCGCACGGTTCAGCTTATCGCGATCAACATGGAACGCTGGCGCTGGCTGCCGTCCGACCTCGGCAACTTCCATGTCTGGAACAACATTCCCGAGTTCAAGTTCCGTGTTCTGAAGGACGGCCGGTCCATTTATGAAGAGAAGACGATCGTGGGCCAGGTGAAATACGCCACGCCGTTCTTCTCCGCACCGATGCGGAATATCGTCTTCAATCCGAATTGGACCGTTCCGCCGACGATCGTCAAGGAAGACATCGCGCCGAAACTGAGAGGACCGCAGCGGTCAGGCGGGCTCTTCGGCGGACGGGAATCCCGGAACCGTATGCTGGCTCGTTACGGCTTGACGGTCAGCAAGGGCGGGAAGCCGGTCGACGCCGATCAGGTCGACTGGCAGAGCGCGAACGTGCACGCCTACACCTTCCAACAGGATCCCGGTCCCCACAACGTGCTTGGTCTGTTCAAGTTCAACTTCCCGAACAAGCACGCCATCTACATGCACGATACGACGCAGAAAGAGCTGTTCAGCCGTCAGATCCGCACGCTTAGCCATGGCTGCATCCGGGTGAATCAGCCGACGCGGTTTGCCGCCTTTCTTCTCGCTGAAGACAAGGGTTGGACCATGGGCAACGTCCAGAATGTGTTCGACCGGGCTCAGGGGCAGACGAAAGTCATCGCGCTCAGCCGGAATATTCCGGTCCACCTGACCTACAACACGGCGGTCGCGGACAGCCAGGGATCGATCCGGGAGTTCGGCGACGTGTACGGCATCGACAACCGCATGGCGGCGAAGATGTTCAAGAAGCCGGCACACTTCAATGTGCCGTTCTCAAGCGCGGAATTCGCCGAGACGTCGCCGTCGCCGCAATATTCGAATCAGCGTCCACAGCGGCGGCGCAGTGCGAATGCCGTCGACGATTTCCTATCGGGAATTCTCGGCAACTAGCTTCGTACGTCAGGTGCCCTCAATCGCAGCGAGGATGTCGCGCGCGAAGGCGGTCAGCGATGGGTCTCGCGCGCCCATGACGAGGACGACATCCCCCTCGCGCGCTTCGTCTGCAATGGCTTCGATCAGCCAGTCGCGCGACGGCGCGAACGAAGCCTTGGCCCCTGCGGCCACGATCTCAGCGACGATGTCCGCGGCCGAGAAGTCCCGTGTGGCGGTGCCGCCCGCATAGAAGACTTCAAGCATGAACAGTCGGTCGTCCCCCGACAGCTCTGTCGAGAATGTGCGCACGAAGTCCTGCCACAGGAAGCGCGTCGGCCCGTAGCCGTGCGGTTGGTAGATCGCGAGCACGCGGCGTCCGCGCAGTTTCGCCGTCCGGATCGCCGCGGTGATCTTCTCCGCGTTGTGGGCGAAGTCGTCCACGACCTCGATGCCGCCGGCCCGGCCAATGGTCTGGAACCGCCGCCCGATGCCGGAGAAGCCTGCAAGCGGCGCGGACATCCCCTCCAGCGGTAAGCCCGCGGCACGGCAGGCCGCGATGGCCGCCAGCGCGTTCGTCACGTTATGCACCCCAGGAACCGGTAGGGCGAACGCGACGCCCTCTACCTCGAAGCGCGCGCCCTCGGCGCTGTGTTCCACATTGACGGCGCGAACGTCCGCGCGCTCGCCTAACCCGAAACGGATCGCGCCGCCAGCGAAGGGGTCAAGATTTGCATCGTCCCCGACCACGAGAGTCTCGCGGGTTCGCGCGCGCAGCGTGGCGAACATGGCCGCCACTTCATCCATCTCCTTGTGGTCGCGCTGGAGATTGAGGATCACGCCGATCGACGGCGCGTAGCGCACGAGGGAGCCGTCGCTTTCGTCCGCTTCCACGACGAGGAGGTCCGAGGCGCCCGCGAAGGCATTGCCGATCAGGCCTTCGGCTTGGAGAGCCGGGAGGTCGCCGCCGGTGATCACGGACGGATCCGCGCCGAGCCCGCGAAGGATCTCGAAGGTCATCCCGGTCACGGTCGACTTCCCGCTCGTACCCGTCACGGCGATGGACCGGTACGCGCCCACGAAATGAGCCAGCATCTCCGACCGGTGCACGACCGGGACGCCGCGCCTTTTCGCCGTGGCGAAATCGGGAACGGTCTCCTCCACCGCCGTGGACACCACCAGCGCGGCGCAGTCCTCGCCGATGCCGCTGCCGTCCTGCGCGAACACCCCAATGCCCAAGGCTTCGAATTGAGCACGGACGGAAGCGCGCTCGCCATGATCGAAGGCGCGGTCGCTGCCGCTGACCCGGCCGCCCGTCATCGCCTGGAATTGCGCGATGCCGCTCATGCCGGAGCCGCCAAGGCCCGCATAGTGAAAGCGTCCCGACGAGAGGTCCGGAATCGCGCGGGTCTCGGAAACAGCGATCAGAACGAAATCGCCTTCCCGCGCCGCATCGAACAGTGCGGTGACATCCGCGTTGCTCATGCGAACGCAGCCGCACGAGGCGGGGCGCCCAATCTCGGTCTCGTGGTTGGAACCGTGAATGTAGATGTAGCGCGCGCGCGAATCGCAGCCCGGCCCGTGGTTCACGCCCTCCTCGAGACCCTCAAGCGTAAGGATCCGCGTGAGAATAAGATCGGCCTCGCAGGCCTCTCCGCCCCAGACCTCGCCGGTCGGCTCCCGGGACAAGAACACCGTGCCGGCAGCTTCACCGGCGCCGATCTTCCGGTCGATGCGGTGCCAGCCCGGCGGCGTCTTATAGGAGTTTTCTTCGCCGCCAATCCCGTTCCGGGCAGTAGACACGGGCCACGAAGCGACCGCCGTCCCGTTCTCGATCCGTGCGGCTGTCTGCCTTTCGACATCGACGACGAAGACCCGGCCGGGCACAGGGTCCGGCGCGCCGGCGCGTGCGCGGGCAGCCTCGAGGAGTTGGAGAGCGCGGGTGGTTATGGCTGAAGCAGGCGGCGTCACGCGGCGCACTCTGCCACAAGGGCAACGCACGGTGTCACACTTTTATTGTCGTCCGACTATTGCCGTCCGACGAGCGCGATTAGCGCCCCGAGTAGAACAGCGGACCGCCAAACGGGTAGTAGAACTTCCAATAGCGGTACTGGTACGGGCGATAGTAGCGCTTGCATTGCCAGCCGCATTTCCGCGTGCTGCGGGAGACGGACTTTCTTGAGCGCTTGGCGACCGTCATGGCTAGCGATCCCGTGTCCGCGGCAATCGCATGGGAGGCGGTGCCTGTCAGTGGCGCGGGGGCGGCGTTTGCGGGCGCCAGGGCAAACCAGGACGCGCCAATCGCAAGAAGGGCTGCAATCGCAATTCGCATGGGAGAGAACTCCTTCTGGCCGGATGCTTCGAGGCTGCTCTCATGCAACGACACGAACATCGTAGCACGTCGGTCCTTCAGCCGACTAATTCGGCTGTTGGCGATTTGGTATCCCTGCCGGTCCCGGGAACAGGGTCGTTGAATTAGAGCAGCGCCGCGGCCGTGAGCAGGATCAAGGCCTCACCGGTCTGTTCCGCCGCACCCAGCACATCGCCGGTCTGGCCGCCGATCTTCCGGATGGCCATGCGGGAGAGGAACAGCAACGCCACCGCAAGCAGAGCCGCAGAAACCAGGGTCGCGAAGAATCCAAGGCAGACCAGGGTCACGACAACCCCTAAGGCGAGTGCGCCGGCAACCACGTTGGTGCTCGGACGCCCCGCACCCGCCGAAAGCCCGTCGTCGCGCGCGCGCGGCAACGCCCGCATGAGAAGCGGCAACGTGCTCCGTGCGCCCGCATGCGCTGCGATCAGCGCCAGCACGGCGGTCCCTGCGCCGGCGCCCGCGAGGCCTGCCAGCGCGCCGACGCGCAAGAGGAACGACACGATCAGCGCAATGACGCCATAGGTTCCGATCCGGCTGTCGCGCAGGATCTCGAGCACCCGCGCGCGCTCATTGCCGCCGCCGAACCCGTCGGCCGTATCGGCGAGCCCGTCCTCGTGCAGGCACCCCGTCGCCAAGGCAGTTGCGGCGATGGCAAGGGTCGCCGCGGCAAAGGGCGGGAGATCGAGCGCCAACGCCACATACAGGACGAGGCCGCCGATGAGGCCGACCACCGCGCCCGCGATCGGGAACGTCCAGGCGGCGTCGGCCAGGCGCGCATGGGACGGTGCCGTGACAGGCAGCCGCGTGCAAAAGGCTAGGCCCGCTCTTAGGTCCGTGCTAATGCCGCCCATAAAGTCCAAATCCTCCTGTCTTTCCAGACGTCTTATTGCGACCCTACGCTGAAATGTCTCGATTTTCTTCTCTCAAGCAGTTGCGCGCCGCCTGTCTCGACCTGCCCGCGCCCGACCAATCCGCCGCCGATGCCGCCGCCGCGCGCGAAGCCCAGCTGACCAAGCCGCCGGGGTCCCTTGGCCGGTTGGAGGAACTGACGGCCTGGCTTGCCGCATGGCAGGGGCGCAGTTCGCCCGCCCTCGACAAATGCGAGATCCTCGTCTTCGCCGGGAATCATGGCGTCGCGGCCCAAGGCGTTTCAGCCTATCCGCCCGAGGTCACCGCGCAGATGGTGGCCAACTTCTCCGCCGGTGGCGCAGCCATCAACCAGCTCGCCCGCGTCAATGGGGCGAACTTACGCGTGACGCCGCTCGATCTCGACCGGCCGACCGCCGATTTCACCGACGCGCCCGCCATGAGCGAGGACGAGTTCATGAACGCCGTGGGGACGGGTTACGACCAGGTTTCCGAGGATGCGGACCTGATCATTCTGGGCGAAATGGGCATCAGCAACACGACCGCCGCCGCGGCCTTGTCCGGGGCGCTGTTTGGCGGCGGCGCGCGCTTCATCAGCACCGGCACGGGCGTTGGCAAAGATGGCTTCGGCCGCAAGCGCGCCGTGATCCAACAGGCCCTGCTCTGCCACTCAGACGTTCTAGGGGATCCGTTACGGGCGGCCGCCGCCGTCGGGGGCCGCGAACTGGCCGCCATGATGGGCGCGTGTCTTGCTGCCCGTCACAAGCGGGTGCCCGTGCTGATCGACGGCATGGTGAGCTCGTCGGCGGTGGCCCCGCTCAAGGCGCTGCGGGCCGATGCGCTCGACCACGCGCGGGTCGGTCACAAGTCCGCAGACGCCGGTCACGAGCTGCTGTTGCGCGAACTCGGCATGACGCCGCTTCTCGATCTCGGCATGCGACTCGGCGAAGGCACGGGCGCGAGCGTGGCGCTCCTCATTCTTCGGGCGGCCCTCGCCTGCCACACGGGCATGGCCACGTTCGAGGAAGCTCAGGTCTCGGGCAAATCGGCGTCCTAGGTCGTACTGCTACGCCGCCGCAATCGCATGGAAGAACGTGCCGGTGACTGTGCCGCGCCGGCCCCCGGCGGAGCCCATCGAATTGCCTTCGCCATCGGCGAGCGCGGCCAAAGGGGCATCATCGCCAGGCTCGATCACGCGGGCATAGTGGAACTCATGACCGCGGACATGCGCGCCTCTGTCGCCGAGCACACACGGCTCCAGGAGCTGCGCCGCGCGATAGCCGAGATGAAGCTTACGGTCCGCAAAGCTCGTGGCATGGCCTAGAAGGCCGGTCATCGCATGGCGCACACCGTTCGCGTCCACGAGCCCCTGACCCAGCACCATATAGCCGCCGCACTCCCCGTGGACGGGCCGCGTTTCGGCGAACGCCGCGATTTTGGTCTTGAAGGTGTCCGCGGCGGCGATCCGCCCGGCATGGAGTTCCGGGTAGCCGCCCGGAAGCCAGCATGAATCGCATCCGGGATCGGGGCCTTCATCCGCCAGCGGCGAGAACGGAACCAGGGTCGCGCCTTGGTCCCGCCAGCCCTGAACGAGATGGGGATAGAGGAACGTGAAGGCCGCATCGCGGGCCACGGCGATGCGCTGCCCAGGCGGCGGCAGCCGGCCGGAGACAGCGTCTTCTTGAAGGCGAGGTGGCCGCGCCAGCGCGAGGATCGCATCGAGGTCGAGACGGGTCTCGGCGAGGTCCGCGAGCGCCGCAAGCCGGTCGTCCAGATCGTCATGCTCCCCCGCCTGGACGAGACCCAGATGCCGCTCGGGCAGCGTGACGCTCGTGTCGCGCGGCAGCATTCCAAGAATGGGGATGCTCAGCGCCTCGACGGCCTGGGACACCAGCCGCGCATGCCGCGCGCTCGCCACGCGGTTGAGAATGACGCCGGCGATCTCTACGTCCGGGTCGTGGGTGGCGAAGCCCCTCAGAAGGGCCGCGGCGGATTGGGCTTGCGAGGTCACGTCGATCACCAAGACGACGGGGAGCCCGAAACGGGCCGCAAGGTCCGCGGTCGCGCCCGAGCGGCCGAGGGCGCCGGCGATCCCGTCGAACAGTCCCATGACCCCTTCCACCACGACGATATCGGCCGCGCTTGCCGTCTCCCGCAGCAGTATGTCCAGCATGCCGGGCGGCATCGCCCAGCTGTCTAGGTTGACGCTGCCGTGGCCGGTTGCACGGGCATGGAAGGCGGGGTCGATATAGTCCGGTCCCGCCTTGGCCGCATGCACGGCGAGGCCCCGGCGTTTCAAGGCAGTCAGCAGCGCTAGCGTCAGCGTGGTTTTTCCGGCGCCCGATTTATGCGCGGCGATAACCAGCCCCGAGGCGCTCATGGCGCGGCCCCGACGTGACGGCGCTGCGTTTGCGCCTTATAGGCTTGGGCATGGACGAGTTTGGCACGGACGCGGACACCGGCTTGGGCAGGAAAGACTCCGGCCGCCAGCTCCGCAAGGGATGGACCACGGGCGCCTGCGCCACCGCCGCGGCCAAGGCTGCGTACACGGCCCTGCTGACCGGCACATTCCCCGATCCCGTCGACATCGTGCTGCCGGGCGGTCAGCGGCCCGCCTTCGCGCTCGCGACGACCGAAGCCGATGCAAAATCTGCGACGGCCGGCGTGGTCAAGGACGCGGGCGACGACCCCGACGTCACCCATGGTGCGCTGGTCTTGGCGACCGTCCGGCACGGAAGCCCGGGCGCGGGGCTGACGTTTCGCGCAGGCGCGGGCGTCGGCACGGTAACGAAGCCGGGCCTGCCCATTCCGCCCGGCGAGCCCGCGATCAATCCCGTGCCGCGTCAAATGATGCGTCAGGCCTTGAACGACGTCGCCGATGAGAACGGCGTTCCCTGCGACGTGGAAGTCGAGATCGGGGTCGCCAACGGCGAAGCGCTTGCAGCGAAGACGTTGAACGGACGGCTCGGCATTCTCGGCGGTCTGTCCATCCTCGGCACGACGGGAATCGTCATCCCTTACTCCTGTGCGGCGTGGATCCATTCCATCCACCGCGGCATCGATGTCGCCCTTGCGGCGGGTCTCGATCATGTCGCCGCGTCGACCGGATCGACCTCCGAGCGCGCCGTGCAGGCGCTCTATGGTTTGCCCGAGTCGGCGCTGATCGATATGGGGGATTTCGTCGGCGGTACGCTCAAATACGTCAAAACGCATCCCGTGCCGCGCGTCACGATTGCGGGCGGCGTGGCCAAGATGACCAAGCTCGCCCAAGGCCTCCTGGACCTCCACTCCAAGCGCGGCGCCGTCGATCTCGAAGTCCTGGCATCCTTGGCACGGGCGGCTGGCGGATCGCCGGATCTCTCCGCGCGGATCGAGGCCTCCAATACGGCGGCGGAGGCGTTCGGTCATGCGGCGGCGGAAGGGGTTCCGCTCGGCGACGAAGTCGCGCGGCGCGCGCAACAGACCGCCCTGAAGGTCGTCGAGGACAAGCCGGTGGCCGTCGAGATCCTGGTCTTCGATCGGCAGGCTCAGCTTGTCGGCCGCGCGCCCTTCGCTCATGCGGGGCCTCCCCGATAGCGGCGGCGATAGTCCGGATCGTAGAGCGCGCTCTCTCTGAAGTCGGAGGCGGCAAGTGCCGGCCCCACCAGGATCATTGCCGTCCGTTCGATGGGGTCCGCTTCAAGCTGCGCGCAAAGCGTATCGAGCGTTCCGCGAAGGATTTTTTCGTTCGGATGGGTCGCATGGGCGACGATGGCGGCAGGGCAATCCGCGCCATAGAAGGGCAGCAACGTCTCGACGATTGCGGGAAGAGCATGAATGGCCAGATGGATCGCGAGCGTCGCACCGGTTGCGGCGAAGGCTTCGAGGCTCTCGCTGTCCGGCATCTTCGAAGCCCGGCCGGACACGCGGGTCAAAACCAAGCTTTGTGCGATCTCCGGAACCGTCAGTTCGCACCGAAGCGCCGCCGCCGCCGCCGCGAAAGCCGGGACGCCTGGCGTTAGCGTGTAGGGAATGCCGCGCGCATCAAGCCGCCGCATCTGTTCGGCCACCGCGCTGTAAACGGACAGGTCTCCGGAATGAAGCCGCGCCACGTCGTGCCCGTCCTCATGTGCCGCGACGTACGCCGCCTCGATTTCGTCGAGGGACATCGGCGCCGTGTTGACCATGCGCGCGTCCGCCGGGCAATAGGCGAGCAGATCCTCCGAGACGATGGAGCCGGCATAGAGGCACACGGGGCAGCGCGCGAGGAGATCGCGGCCGCGAACCGTGATGAGATCCGCGGCGCCGGGCCCTGCGCCTATGAAGTGAACGGTCACGTGTTCGGTGCGGTGCCCGCGATGGCGCAGGTCACGGGCCCGACAATCGTCCGGGGGCCGAACAGGGTGGAGTCCGGTCCAGCCGCTGCGAGCGCGGCGGCTTCGGCCACGGACGGCACGCCGAACATTTCCTTCACCCTCGGTGAGAAGGACTGCGTGCGGGGCCCCGCTGCTTCCAGCGCCGCAGGCTTGATCAGGACGAGGCCAAGACCGTAGGCGGCGGCGGCATCGATCAGGCCGGGTTCGCCGCCCTTGCCGTCCGACGTGGCGAGCGCGGTGAGCGCGTCGCGCGACTGTCCCGCCTCTGCAAGGGCCGCCTCGATGGCAGCATTGATCTCTTTGGCCGTGGCGCCTTTTCGGCAGCCAATTCCAGCGACAATCATGTCTTCTCCCAAGTCCATTGCGTCACGGGCATTGCCGAGCGCCAGCCGGTCTTTCCGCCGACGGCCTCCGCGCGCGATACGGCCACGCGCGTCAGCGTTCCGCCCTGCGCCGCATGCCGCGCGATGAGTTCCGATTCCGTCTCGAGCGTCACGGGTTCAGGCAAATCGGTGAGCGCTTCCGGCGCGCGGGCGTGTCTCACATCGAGGTGTGGCACGCCGAAGGCAGCAGCATTGCGCGCGGCCCGTGCGGCGCGCGCCTCATCCGCCTCGATCGCGATGGCATGCAACGACGGATGCGCCAAGAGCCACTCGATGCCAACGGACCCGGAGCCGGCGCCGACATCCCACAAGAGCTCGCCATGCCGGGGGGCGAGCGACGAAAGGGTCAGCGCCCGGATTTCGCGCTTCGAGATCTGCCCGTCATGTTCGAACAGGTCGTCGTCGAGCCCCGGGGTGAAGGCCAGAACGCCCGCGCCGGGATCCGCAACAACCTCGAGAGCGACCGTGTTCAGCGCGGCGATATCGGCGAGGCCGAAGTCTCGCGCTTCCGAGGTCCGGACGCGTTCGCGGCTCCCGCCCAAGGCCTCCAGCACTGTCAGGCGTGATGGGCCGAAGCCTGTTTTGGTGAGGAGTTGCGCCAAGGCCGTGGGCCCCTCGGCGTCCGACGTGAGAGCGAGGAGCTTGGCTCCCGGATGTAAGTGAGGCCGTATCCGGTCGAGCGCACGGCCATGCAGGGACACGACCGTGGCCTCTTGCAGCGGCCAGCCCATCCGCGCCGCGGCAAGGCTGAAGGCCGACGGGGCCGGCACGACCCATGTCTCGTCGGCCGTGACATGGCCCGCGAGCGTCGCGCCCACGCCATAAAAGAAAGGATCGCCGGAGGCGAGCACGCACACGCGGCGCCCCCGCAAGGCAACCACCTCGCCGGGTGCCTGAGAGAAGGGCGAGGGCCACGGTTTGGCTTCGCCGTGGATGAGGGGCGCTGCAAGCGCGAGGTGGCGCACGCCGCCGAACACGATCTCCGCGTTCTCGATGAGGTCGCGGGCGACGCGTCCAAGACCTTCGATGCCGTCCTCACCGATGCCGACGATGGACAGCCACCGCTGCAATGGGGCAGGCTCCGCCGCAAACGGACTAGGACCGGACATGAAGATCCTCATTCTGGGTGGAACCACGGAGGCGCGCCAACTGGCTGGCGCGCTCGACGCCCGCGGCGATGCGGAGGTCATCCTGTCGCTCGCGGGCCGTACGGCCAGCCCGCGCGCCCAGGGCGTCCCGACGCGTATTGGCGGCTTCGGCGGCTCGGACGGTCTTGCCCGCTTCGTTGAAACGGAGAAGATCGGCATACTGATCGATGCAACGCATCCTTATGCCGATCGAATTTCGGCGAATGCGGACAGGGCCGCGCGAGAGACAGGCGTTCCGTTCCTGGCATTGCGCCGTGCGCCTTGGCATCAGGTGGCGGGCGATCGTTGGATCGACGTCGCGACGGTCGCCGAGGCCGTTTCCGCTTTGGGACCGGACCCGGTCCGCGCATTTCTCGCTCTTGGCCGCAAGGACATCACGCCGTTCGAAAGCGCGCCGCAACACGCTTACCTCGTGCGCAGCGTCGATCCCATCGAGCCGCCGCTGGCCGTCCCGCGCGCCCAGTACCTGACTGCGCGCGGGCCGTTCAGCGAGGCGGACGATCGGCTCTTGCTGGAGCAGCACGGAATAGAGGTCCTCGTTTCCAAGAACAGCGGCGGCGAGGCCAGCTACGGCAAGATCGCCGCGGCGCGGGCGCTCCATATTCCGGTCGTGATGATCCAGCGCCCCGCCTTGCCCGAGGCGTCTTCGGTTGCCACCGTCAGCGAGGCTCTCGCGTGGTGCGATCATGCGCTCACCGTGGCAGCCATGCGGGGCGTGTAGACGAGCGGCGGCAGTCCATCGCGGGCGATCACGCGTGTTTCCGGCGAACCGACGATGATGAGGGTCGCCATATCCGCGGGGGTCTCGGCCGCTTTGTCCAGCGTGGTGACGATCACGGCTTCGTCGCCGCGCCCCACGGCGCGCCCGAACACGACGGGGGTCTCTGGCGCGAGATGCTTGCCGAGCCGCGCAAAGGCTTGGCCGAGCTGCCAGGGGCGGGCCGTGGAGATCGGATTGTAAAACGCGATCACGAAGCCGCCCGTGGCGGCGGCATCCAGCCGCCGTTCGATCAGGTCCCAGGGCTTCAGATTGTCCGACAGCGAGATGGCACAGAAATCGTGACCGAGCGGCGCGCCGGCACGGGCGGCGACGGCAAGCATCGCGGTTACGCCCGGCAGAATGCGCACGTCGAGCGCGCGCCACTCATCGGAGCCATCCTCGATCTCGCCGCAGACGGCCGCCGCCATGGCGAATACGCCCGGATCGCCGCCCGAGACCATGGCCACATGCGCGCCACGCGCCGCGTGGGCGAGCGCGGCCTGCGCCCGGTTGCCTTCGACGCGGTTGCCGGAGGGATTGCGGGCCTGGCCCTCGCGCACCGGCACCCGGTCGAGATACGGACCATAACCGTAAAGCGCCTCGGCGCTTGCAAGCGCCTCCCGCGCCTCGGGGGTGAGGAAGCGGTCGTCGCCGGGCCCGAGCCCTACCACGGTCAAACGTCCGCTCATCGGCGTTCCTCCCATCCCGGCACGAGCACGATGGCGAAGTAAGGCGCCGCGACATCGAGCTTGTCCGTGAGCTTCATCACCGCCGAATTCGTCATTGTGCCCCGCTCCACATAGATGGCCCGGTCGAGGCATCCGGCGCGTTCGCAGGCACGGCGTATCTTGGGCAAGTGGCGGCCGATCTTCATCACCACGGCGGCGTCGCTGTCGGCCAGCCGCCGCTCGAGCTCCACTTCGGGCAAGGTGCCCGGCAACACGGTGAAGACGTCGTCGCCTTGGGTGATGGGCGCGGCGGCCGAAGACCAGCAGCCGGACATGCCGGTGACGCCAGGAATGACTTCGGTCGGATAGCGCTGGCTTAGCCGCACATGGATGTGCATGTACGAGCCATAGAACAGCGGATCGCCTTCGGACAGCACGGCCACGTCCCGCCCGTCGTCGAGATAGGAGGAAACCGCCGCCGCCGAGACATCGTAGAAGTCGGCGATGGCGTCGCGGTAGGCGGCATGGGCCTTGGGGATCTCGGTCGTGACCGGATAGAGCAACGGGAGCTCTTCGGCGCAGTTCAGATGACCTTCGACGATCCGCCGCGCGTTGCTTTGCTTGCCGGCCTTTGCGAAATAGGCGACCACGTCCGCCGATTGGAGCGCCTTCAACGCCTTTACCGTGAGCAGCTCCGGGTCGCCGGGCCCGACGCCCACGCCGATCAAACGGCCGGTCATGCGGCTCATGTCCTCATCCTCATATCCCTTCGCGCGCGAGCGCGTTGAGCGCGGCGGCCGTCATGGCGCTGCCGCCCATGCGCCCACGCACGATGAGCCAGGGAACGCCGCCCGACCGCTCCGCCAGCGCGTCCTTGGATTCAGCCGCGCCGACAAATCCGACGGGGATACCGAGTATAGCCGCAGGCTTCGGGCCGCCGGCCTCTAGCATCTTCAGCAAGTGAAACAGAGCCGTCGGCGCGTTGCCGATGGCAACGACCGCGCCCTCGAGCCGGTCTCGCCAAAGTTCCAGTGCCGCCGCCGAGCGGGTCGTGCCGAGCTTTTCGGCGAGACCGGGGGTGCGTTCGTCCCGCAGTGTACAGATGACGTCGTTGTTGGCGGGCAGCCGCGCCCGCGTGACGCCATGGGCCACCATCTGCGCATCGCAGAAGATCGGCGCGCCGTTGCGCAGCGCCTCGCGCGCGGCGGGAACGAAATCATCGGAGAATTCGAAGAACGCCGCCGCGTCGACCTGACCGCACGCGTGGATCATGCGCACGGCGACATCCGCCTGTTCCGGCGTGAAGCGCGACAGGTCCGACTCTTCGCGGATGATCGCGAAGGATCGTTCGTAGATCGCGGTGCCGTCGCGGATGTAATCGTGATCAAGCATTCTCATTCTCCGCGGCGATCATGTTCACAGCTCGGTCGATAAGGTCGTCCGTAGACGCATCCCCGGTCAGTGCCCATTATCGTCAGGGGCGCCGGTCTCGGATGGGCGCAGCCCTTGCTGCAGCCGGAGATGTGCAGCGCGAACGAACCCTGCGGGAGACGCTCGGCGATGCGCGCCGCCAATTCGCGTGACGGGATGTGTCCGGATGCACAGGCCGGGGCGCCCGCACAGGCGGCGATGCGCCGCCGCGCATCGCGCGCGTCCACGATGAACCCGAGCGTGTCGGCGGCGGTCCCGAGCGCGAACGCCGTCATCTCGCCGATGGGGCCGAGAAGGAGGGTCCGCTCCGGCGCCAGCGCCGCCCATTCTGCGCCGTTCGCGCCGGCGATACGGACGAGGGCGATCAGATCGAGCGCCTGCGCTTGGCCGAACGGCAGCGCGACGCCGATCGCGCAGGTGCCGTCCGCCAAGCGATGAAGGCCGATGGTTTCGGTGATACGCGCAGGGGCACGACGTGTCTCGGGGACGATGTGCGGACTGGCCGCTTGGATAAACCGGCCGAGGCCTTCGCGGGCGACGACGTCCCGCGCCCGTGCATTGGCCCCACTGTTCGCCAAGGCCGCAAGAAGATCCACGGTGACCGTACTGGCATGCTCCAGTGTCGCGACGCCGAGCGGCGTTGAGGTCTCGGCGTCGCCACCAAGACTAAGGTGGAGCCTCGGTGCGGAGGGCGATTCCTGCAACTTGAGGCGTACATCGGCGTTCAAGCCGTCCAGCGAGATCGGACCGCCATCGTCGATGACGGCGGAGATCTTAGGTGCAAGCGCGAGACCGCGCTCGGCGATCGCTTGGCGGATTTCCGCGGCCAGCGCTTGCGGATCGAACACGCCGCCGTCCGACGCCGGCAGCGGCGAAGCGATGACCGGGACATGGTCGTCAAACGGAATGTCGAGCGCATCGACGGCCGCCGCAAAGCGCGGCGCGGAACTCCCGGATAGACCGCGCACCTGCAGGCTGCCCCGTGCCGTGATCTCCATCAGTCCATTGCCGTGGGTCCGTGCGGCGGCGCAAAGGGCGGCGAAGCCGTCGATCGGGACCGGCCCTGACAGCATCATCCGCGCCAGCAGGCCGTCGCCGGTTTCCATGGGCTCGGAGAGTCGCGGACACGCACCTCTCGGGCGGCGCACCTCGATGCCGTCGCTTTGACGCCGTCCCTCGCTCATTGAGCTGCCTCCGCGAAGCCCAGAAGAGCGTCCGTATAAAGATCGTTCCGCTTGGGGTGCCACAATCCCTTGCGGCGTGCGTCGTCGAGGCGCATCGCAATGGCGCGCGCGGCCGGCAGGATTTCGCGGATCAGGAAGTCCCGCACGGCAACGTCCCCAAGATAGGCCTCGTGGATCGCATCGAACAGGCTGTCGGAGACCGCGTCCGTGATCTCGGCGAAGTCGGCCAGCCGATCGACGGTCTCGGCCAACTCGGCCGCACCCCGCGCCCCGTGGCGCATCATGCCTTCGATAAAGGCGGGGCTGATCGCACGGGCACGCACGATCCGGGCGAGCGCCTGCGATAGCGGCCGTGCTCTGGGAGCGTCCGGGTTGGTCGTGTCGAGCACAACGAGATCGGGCTTGGCGCCCAGCGCACGGGCGGCCGCGGCAAATCCACCCATATGGGCGACGTCCTCGGCGCCCTCGAGAATGTCGCGCGTCGGGTCGTCGCTGATGTGCACGAGGAGATTGGCCTCCGCCACGCGATCGGCGAACGCGCCGCGACGGGCCGTGCCGGTTCCCTCGGCGCCGCCGTAAACATGGGATGTCGCTGCGAGATAGGCCGCGCTCAAAGCCTCGTCCGAGACGGGTCCGGCGCTCTCCGACCCCAAAAGATCTTCGATCCCCGCGCCGTAGGCACCTGGTGCGCTGCCGAAGATGCGTTCGGGAGCCTCGGCGCCGGTCTCTTTCACCGCGGCGGCCAGCGGGTTCTCTTCCGCGTCCTCGTCCCGCGCGGCCACGAGTTTGGCGGCGGCGTCGAGCAGCGCGATCTGCGCCGGAAAGAGATCGCGGAATAGCCCCGAAATCCGAAAAGTTACGTCGACGCGCGGCCGTCCCATCGACGCGGGCGGCAGAACCTCGACGCCGGTGACGCGCCCGGTGGCGGGATCCCAGACGGGGCGGCAGCCCATGAGAGCCAGCCCTTGCGCGATCTCCTCGCCGCCGGTCCGCAAGGTCGAGCTGCCCCAGAGGTCGATCACGAGCGAGCGGGGCATCTCGCCATGCTCCTGCATGTAGCCGCGAACGATTTCCCCGGCCGCGCGTGCACCTAGCTCCATGGCGGTCTGGGTGGGCAGCACCCGTGGGTCGGCCGTGTAGAGATTGCGTCCGGTCGGCAGGACGTCGCGCCGTCCTCGCGCCGGCGCACCGGCAGGGCCCGGCTTCACGCGCTTGCCGTCGAGGGCGTCGAGGATCGCGCTGCGCTCCGCATCCGCGCAAGCCAGCCAGTGGGCATCGTCGGTATGCGCATCCCGTCCGAAGATGTGCAGACCGTCCTTCACGGCGAGGTCTTTGAGATCGCACAGCCAGGTATCGATCTTGCGTAAGGCCTCTTGCTCGCACTCGCCCTGCGCAAGGCCGGCTTCGGCGGCGAGCCCCGTCTCCTTTGCCTTGTCGACGATGAGCCCCGCGAGCCGGTTACGGCGCCGCGTATCGAGGCCGTCGGCAATCGCATACTCGTCCACGAGCTGCTCCAGTTCGAGCGCCGCGCCGGACATCTCGGTACCGGCGAGGGGCGGCGGCAGATGGCCGATCGTCACCGCCGCGACGCGCCGCTTGGCCTGCGCCGCTTCACCGGGATTGGAGACGATGAAGGGGTAGAAAACGGGCAAGGCGCCCAGCACGGCCTCCGGGAAGCACCCCGCCGTGAGTGCAACCGCATGCCCCGGTAGCCACTCCAGCGTACCGTGGGCGCCGAGATGCATGACCGCATCGGCGCAGACCTCATGCTGTAGCCAGAGCCCGAAAGCGAGCAACGCATGACGCGGCGGCAGAACCGGATCGTGGTAATCGGCGCGCCGGTCCGTCGTCTTTCCCCGGTCGGGCGGAAGTGCGGCGACGACATGGCCGAACCGCGCCGCCTGAAAACGGAAGGCGCCGTCGCGAA
Source organism: Methyloceanibacter sp. (assembly GCA_037383205.1). Classification (GTDB taxonomy): domain Bacteria; phylum Pseudomonadota; class Alphaproteobacteria; order Rhizobiales; family Methyloligellaceae; genus Methyloceanibacter. The sequence continues at coordinate 12,765 of JARRPE010000009.1, read as the reverse complement.
AATCCGGATCGTCTTCAGGCCGGCCCCAGGCCTCGCGCGTCGTCGCGCCGAGGCCTTCCGGAAGCGCGGCAAGAAATCGCTCGTAGTCTGCGAGCGTCAGGCTCAAGCCCGCCGACGGATCAGTCAGGCGCGCCAGTAGCGCGCGCGAATCTTCCGGCACATCCCGAACCCTGTATCCGGCGTCCTCGAGATCCGACAACGCAGCCAACACGCTCGCAGGCACATCAAGTCCCACGGCATAGGCCGCGCGGCCGCCGGCGCCCGGATAGTCCGGGAGCACAATGGCAACTTTTCTTTCCCCGCGCGGCATGTGGCGAAGATAGACAAGCTTCGCGATCTTGTCGGCGACGGCCTCGATGCGATCGGGTTCGGGGCGGCTGACAAAGCCCTCGAAACCCAAGGTCTCGTCCTTGTCCTGCTTGTCCTTGAAGCCAAGCGTCCCCGCCAAGACGCGTCCGTCGAGCTCCGGCAGGACCACATGCATGGAAAGGTCGGACGGCCCGAGGCCGCGCGGGTTCGAGGCCCAGGCTTCGCGCCGCGTGTTGGCGACGATCGCTTGCAGAACCGGCGCATCGCACCCGTCGAAAACACCGTCGCCGGCGGCAAAGGCAGTCGTCGTCACGATCACCGACGGATCGAGCCGGTCGAAAGCCTCGCGCACGAAAGCGATCGCATCCGGCGCCTTAAGGCTGGGAACGAAGAGCGGGACGGGATTGAGGCCGCGGGCCGCCAGCGCGCCGTACAGCGCATCGATGGGCGCGGTGTCCACGGCGAGCAGCGAGGCACGGTAGAACAGTATCGGCACCGTGCCCGCCTGCTGGGGATTCGGCGCGAAAGACGCATCGATGTCCGTCACGCCCATACCGGGCTTGTAGGCGCCCATGCGCGGGAAGGCCTTCGGCGGCGGCGCTTCGATCGCCGCGCCGCCAAGGCGCGCAAGACGCCGCAGCAGAGCGCGTAAGTTTGCCGAGCCGCCCTCGCGGAAATACGCGAGAAGTGCCTGGAGTTCTGTGTCGTCCAGGGTCGAATGCTCGGACAGGCGCGGGTCGTCCCGGTCCTCGCCCGGCAGAATGGCCAGCGCGATGCCGTGCTCGCGCGCGACGGCGGCGAGCCTCTCGACGCCATAGCGCCACCAGTCGAGCCCGCCCAACAGCCGGACGACGATTACCTTCGCGTGCTGGGCGACGGTGTCGATCCACAGATCGGTCGACATGGGGTGGCGAAGGTCGCGCAGATGCGCGAGCCGCACGGACGGCACCTCTGCCCGCTCCAGCGCATAGGCGGCCGCCAGACCCGAGAGGTCGCTGTCCGTGAAAGACAAGACCGCGATATCGCCGGGCGTCTGGCCCAGGTCGATGGGCTCGGCGATATCGTCGAGCGTCGCGCTGCTTGTCTGCAGGAGGTGCATCCGAGGAGTCCTCTCGGTTACCGGGCCACGGCTTCTTGGCCGGTCCGCGAGGTGTCACCGGTCAGGAAGTTGGCCACGGCCTCGCGATCGAGGCCTTTCAAGCCGATCACGACGACCTTGCCTTGGCGATCCTCCGCCTGTGCCCAGGGGCGGTCGAAATAGTGGTTCACGCGCGGACCGACGGCCTGAATCAGCAGCCGCATCGGCTTGCCCGCTACGGCGGCGAATCCCTTCACGCGCAGGACATCGTGCGCTTCGGCCAAATCGGCGATGCGCTGTGTGATGTCCGCCGGATCGGTGACTTCGCCGATGGGGATCACGAACGTGTCGAAATCGTCGTGGTCGTGATCCTCCTCGCTGTCGTGATGAGTCTTCCGGTTCTCGATATCGTCTTCGGCGCCGATCCCGAGACCGAGGAGCGCGGTGGCGTCGACCTTCCCGTCGGATACAGTGACCACGCCGATGCCGCGCGGAAGCGCGGCCGTCACCGTCTTCATGGCACGCTGGAGCCCATCGGCATCGAGCAAATCGCGCTTGTTCAGGACGATCAGATCGGCGCAGGCAATTTGGTCTTCGAACACTTCTTCAATGGGATCGTCGTGATCGAGCGCATCGTCCGCGGCGCGTTGGGCTGAGAGCGCTTCGAGGTCGGCGGAGACTTGACCCTCGGCGAGAGCCGCGCCGTCGACGACTGCTACGACACCGTCCACGGTGACGCGGTTCTTGATGGCCGGCCAGTGGAAGGCCTGGACCAGCGGCTTCGGCAGCGCCAGGCCCGAAGTTTCGATGACGATGTGGTCGACCGGCGGCTCGGCCGCCAAGATCTCGTCGAGCGCCGGCACGAACTCGTCGGCGACCGTACAGCACAGACAGCCATTGGCGAGCTCGACGATATTCTCCTCGCTGCAGTTTTCGTCGCCGCACCCTTTCAGGATTTCGCCGTCGATGCCGACATCGCCGAACTCGTTGACGATCACAGCAAGACGCCGCCCATTGGCGTTGGCGAGCACGTGGCGGATGAGCGTCGTTTTGCCTGAGCCGAGGAAGCCGGTCACGATCGTGCAGGGAACGCGGGCGACGGAATTCATTCAAAGTCCTCCGGAATGGGGCCGAGTGCGAGGGGTGGAACGCGCGCGACGAGGCCGCCCTTCAGGGCGTCGGGCCGGCCCCGCCAGGGCAGGAGACCGTCCTCTGCTTCTGCGAGCATGGCCGCGCCGTCTATGAGCGCTGCCGCATCGTCCGGGGCGCTCAGGTCACCGAAAATATAGGTCCAGCTGTCTTTCTTCCGCATCGCGGCGCTGAGCGAGCGGCGGCAATTGGCGAGGCATTCGACGTGGCGGACCGTGACGTCCGTACCCCGCGCGGCTTTGGCGGCCGCCTCTGCGAGCAGGAGACCAGCACGCGGTCCGTCGGCGTCGTCGTCCGGCTTGCGGCAGGTCACGCAAACATAGACCGTGGGCCCGTCCGGGACGGCGGTGTTTTTGGTGTCTTCGGGGAGTGTCACCCTGTTGATCCCTTGCCGACGCGCACTTGGCAATCCAACGCGGAAGCCACAGCAGTCAGGGTGCAAGGCGGCCCCGATTCGGGCCGAACGAAGAACCAACCGTCGCAGAGGCACCCCGCACGGCGGACGACTAGATCGACGGCAGGTCTCCTGGCTTCGCGGGTCTCTCCCTTCGCCGCCTTCCCGGGTTTGCCCCAGTGGCCATGGCTCGGGCGCCCAAGACCGGTCTTGCGACCGTCCCATGGGCTCTCCGCTTACAGTTGCGGGGGCAGCCGCGGATTTGGAGCACCTCCATGCCGCGTTCCCTGTTTGCTCGAAACGAGCAACCGTCGATCAGGCACATAAGGGCCTCTGCCGCGGGTTTGTCAATGCGTGGCAGGGAGTTGGTGCCGCCGGTCTGCCGTCTTTCCGGTCGCGAAATCACCGAGGTTTCCCACTTGCGGCGCGCCCTTTGCCGTCTATAGTCGGGGCGCCGATGGTTCCCGCATGAGGCGGGACGCAAGAAGGGAACACGGTGAGGGTATTCCCTATTCCGTGGCTGCCCCCGCAACTGTAAGCGGTGAGTGCCCCTCGTCATGCCACTGGAGCAGTCGCTCCGGGAAGGTTGAGGGGATGCGCAGACCCGCGAAGCCAGGAAACCTGCCGCGGCGCAAACCTTGAACGGCGTCCTCGGGTGGAGGGCGCAAGGGGGGACCACATGACCCGTTCTTCATTCCACCGCACCGCGTTTTTGGCGCTCGCCGCGCTTATGCTCACCGCCGCGCCGGCCTCGGCGCACCACGCCATGGGCGGCGAAATGCCGTCCACGTTCATCCAGGGCTTCCTTTCCGGTCTCGGCCACCCGGTCATCGGGCTTGACCATCTGGCCTTTCTCATTGCCGTTGGCGTCGCGGTCGGCGTCGGTGGTCTCAATCTCGGCCTGCCGGTCCTGTTCGTCGCGGCTTCGGCGGTTGGCGTCGGCATCCATGTCGCCGGGTTCCAGCTGCCTGGCGCCGAGCTGATCGTCGCATCCTCGGTGGTGATTGTCGGCGCTCTCATCGCCGCCGGCCGCGCTTTGCCCTTGGCCGCGTGGGGTGCCGTGTTCGGCGCCGCCGGCCTAGCGCATGGCTATGCCTACGGCGAGTCGATTTTCGGCGCAGAACCGACGCCGCTCCTGGCCTATCTCCTCGGCCTTGTGGTCATCCAGAGTGCCCTGAGCGTTGGCGTCGCCCTGCTGTTCCGGGTGCGCAATCTGTCCGTCTCGGCCATGGCGCCGCGTCTGGCCGGTGCGGTTGTCGTCGGCATCGGGATTGCCGCGCTGCTCGGCCAGATCATCCCGGACGCATAGCGATCTGATGGCAGACAACAGCCTCGAGGACGAGGGGATTACCTTCGTCCTTGGGGGTGCCCGCTCGGGAAAAAGCCGCTTCGCCGAAAGCTTTGTCACCAGCCTTCCGAGGCCCTGGGTCTATATCGCCACGGCCGAGGCTCATGACGGGGAGATGGCGGCGCGCATCGCCGAGCATCAGGCCCATCGCGAGGCCGGCTGGCAAACCCTGGAAGCGCCCCACGATTTGCACGACGCGATCCGCGCGGCGCCCAAAGGCGCCGTTGTGCTGGTCGACTGTCTGACCTTGTGGCTCTCGAATATCATGCACGGCCCATTCGAGGTCGACCGCGCGATGGATCGACTGGAGGAGGCATTGCACAGCCGCGAGAATGCGACCGTGCTCGTTTCGAACGAAGTGGGTTTTGGGTTGGTGCCCGAAACGCCGCTGGGCCGCGCCTTCCGGGACGCCCAAGGGCGCCTCAATCAGCGCATCGCGGCGATCGCCAGCCGGGTGATCCTCGTGGTCGCAGGCCAGCCACTTGTTGTGAAGGGAAGCACATGACCAAGTCGGTCGACGAACAAGCCCTGGAACGTCACCGCGCCAAGATGGCTAAGCGCAAAGAGGCGCAGGATGCCGAAGTTGCCGAGAAGACCGTCGAAAAGGGCCTCCTGATCGTTCACACGGGAACGGGCAAGGGCAAAACCACGGCGGCTTTCGGGCTCGCGTTGCGCATGATCGGCCGCGGCAAACGCGTCGGAATCGTCCAGTTCGTCAAGGGCGCCTGGCACACGGCGGAGCGCGATGCGCTGGAGCAGTTCGGCGATCAGGTCGCCTGGTATTCCATGGGTGAGGGCTTTACCTGGGAAACGCAGGACTTGGAGCGCGACATCGCCGCTGCGGAGCGGGCCTGGGCCAAGGCGGTCGAACTGATGGACGACCCGAGCTTCAGCCTTGTCATTCTCGATGAGTTGAACATCGCGCTGCGCTACGACTATCTGCCGTTCGAGGAGGTCGTGGCCACGTTGAAAGCGCGCCGGCCGGACCTGCATGTGATCGTGACCGGACGCAACGCCAAGCCCGCTCTGATCGAGGCGGCGGATCTCGTAACCGACATGACGCTGGTGAAGCACCATTTCGCGGCCGGAGTGAAGGCGCAAGCCGGCATCGAGTTCTAGCGATGACCGCCCGGGCGCTCATGTTTCAGGGCACGGGCTCCGATGTGGGCAAGTCGTTGATCGTGGCCGGGCTTGCGCGCGCGCTCGTCGCGCGCGGACTTAAGGTCTTGCCGTTCAAGCCGCAAAACATGTCGAACAATGCGGCGGTCACCGTCGATGGCGGTGAGATCGGGCGGGCGCAGGCGCTGCAAGCGCGGGCGGCGCGGGTCACGCCGACCGTCGACATGAATCCCGTCCTCCTGAAGCCGCAGAGCGAGGTCGGCGCGCAGATCATCGTGCGCGGCCGTGTCTACGGCAAAGCCAAGGCCGCGGACTACCAGGCTCTCAAGCCCGAACTCATGGACGCGGTCCAGGACAGCTTCACCCGTCTTCAGGAGAAGGCCGACATCGTTCTGGTGGAAGGCGCGGGCAGCGCGTCCGAAGTCAATCTGCGCGCAAACGACATCGCCAATATGGGTTTCGCGCGCGCCGCGGACGTGCCTGTGGTGCTCATTGGGGACATCGACCGGGGCGGCGTCATCGCCAGCCTCGTGGGCACCAAGGCGGTCATCGATCCGGGCGATGCCAGGATGATCCGCGGATTCCTCGTCAACAAGTTCAGAGGCGACCCATCCCTCTTCGCAGACGGCATGGTGCGCATTGCGCGGGACACCGGCTGGGAACCGCTCGGCCTCATTCCGTTCTTCGCAGGCGCGAGGGAACTGCCCGCCGAAGATGCTCTTGCGCTCGAGCAGCAACAGGCGGCCAAGACCGGGGCGACCCTGAAGGTCGCCGTGCCGGTGCTTCCCCATATCGCCAATTTCGACGATCTCGATCCACTTGCCGCCGAGCCGGCCGTGGAGCTCGTCCGTGTACGTCCCGGCGATGCGTTGCCCGGCGACGCCCAACTCATCATTCTGCCGGGGTCGAAGGCGACGCTGTCCGACTTGCGCGTTCTGCGCGACGCCGGTTTCGACATCGACATCGAAGCCCACCTGCGCCGGGGCGGTTCGGTGCTCGGGCTGTGCGGCGGCTATCAAATGCTGGGGCGTGTCTTGCGCGATCCGGAGGGTATCGAGGGCCCGCCAGGTGAAGCAGAAGGTTTGGACCTCCTCGATATCGAGACGACGCTGTCCGAAGAGAAGCGACTCGAGCCGGCGTCCGGTCATACATTCGACGGGGTCCCCTTCGAAGGCTACGAAATGCATATGGGCCGCACGAAAGGGCCCGATTGTGCGCGGGCCTTCGCCCGTCTCGACACCGGGTTTCAGGACGGCGCCATCGCGGCCAATCGCCAAGTTTACGGCACCTATGTCCACGGGCTCTTCGCGGACGACCGGCAGCGCGCGGCGTGGCTGAAGCGATTCTCGGGCGGTCCAACGCAGATCCGCTACGATGAGCAGATCGACGCCGTTCTGGATGACCTTGCCGCCCATCTGGAGGACCATGTCGACATCGATCGGCTTCTTACACTGTGCCGCTGATCAACATGCTGAGCGCGGCCGCAAGCGTCACGAGCGCGATCAGCAGCCCGTCGGCGCGCACATACAGCCGAAGCGCGGCGCGAATGTCGCCCGCGTTCGCGTCGTGCCGTCCATCCCCGAGCCAAGGACCATCCATGCGCGATCCGGCATAGAGGCGCGGTCCGCCAAGCGCCACGCCGAGAGCGCCGGCCATGGCGGCTTCAGGGTAGCCGGCATTGGGAGAGGCATGCTTGGCTGCATCCCGCCGCATCGCGTGCCAAGCCCGCTTGGGAGAAGCCTCCTTGGTGATGGCCGCGGCGCCGGCCAGCAACAGTCCGGACAGCCGTGCGCCCGGCAAGTTGACTGCATCGTCAAGCTTGGCGGACGCCCGTCCAAAATCCGCGTAGCGCGCCGAGCGATGACCGATCATGCTGTCGGCCGTGTTGATCGCCTTGTAGAGCGCCCCGCCAGTCAGCCCTCCGAGGCTCAGCCAGAACACGGGCGACACCACGCCGTCCGAAAAGTTCTCGGCGAGACTTTCGATGGCTGCGCGCGCAATGCCGGCCTCGTCGAGCTCGGTGGTCTCGCGGCCGACGATTTGCGCGACGGCGACACGCGCGTCCCTCAACGAGCCCTTCTCCAGAGCCGCCGCAACCGCTGCCACGTGGCTGTAAAGGCTCCGCTGGGCGATCAGCGTGCTTGCCGCGACGGCGGCGAAAAACAGCCCGAAAGGCAACAGGAGCAGCGTGGTCTCGATAAGGTACGCACACACGCCGACAACCCCCAGCAGGAGCAGCAACGCCATGAGGCCCGCACGCCGCCGCGCCCCGCCTTCCTTCGAGGGATCGTTGAGTCTGGCTTCCAGCCAGGCGATCAAGCGCCCCATCCACGTCACGGGATGGCCGATTCGCGCCGTCAGCCATTCGGGATAGCCGACGGCAAGCTCGACGAGGATCGCAAGAAGGGTTAGCGGTGCTGTCATGACGTCACCCGATCCAGCCTCCCTCAACAGCGCCGCGGGCACGAGCGCAGCGGCAAGTCCGGACGCCCCTTTGCCCCATGGCGGGAATCTCGCCGCGGCCCGCGCGCAGTTTCCCAACGCGCCTCAGCCAATCGTCGACCTGTCGACCGGCGTCAACCCTCATCCCTATCCTATCGCCGATCTCGCGATAGATGATCTTGCGCGTCTTCCCGAACCGGCCGCGCTGGCGCGTCTGTCGGATTTGGCCGCGGCAGTCTATGGGGCCCCATCGGCGCACAACGTGGTGGCCGCGCCTGGAAGCCAAATCCTTATGGCGTTGATCGCCGATCTTGTGCCGCGCGGGCGGGCCGCAATCCTCGGGCCAACCTATGCGGAGCACGCGCGCGTTGCCGCACTGGCGGGTCACGACGTGACAACCGTCGAGAGCCTTAGCGGCATCGAAGGCGCCTCGTTAGCGATCGTGGTCAATCCCAACAATCCCGATGGGCGGCTGACACCTAAACAGGACCTGTTGCGCCTGGCCGAGAAGCAGAAAGTCGACGGCGGCACATTGGTCGTGGATGAAGCCTTCATGGATGTCGGCCCGGATGACGCAAGCGTTTCGGATCGCGTCGATCAGGCCCCGATCGTCGTGTTGCGGTCCTTCGGCAAGTTCTTCGGTCTTGCAGGGTTGCGCCTCAGTTTTGCGGTGACCAATCGACCGTTGGCGGAACGGCTCCGTGCCCGGCTCGGACCGTGGCCGGTCTCGGGACCGGCGCTTGGCATTGGTGCGGCGGCGCTCGGCGACCAGACTTGGATCGATGGTACCCGGAAGTCATTGAGCGCCGATTCGGAGCGTCTCGAGAGGTTGCTTGGCGCAGCCGGTCTCACACCTGTGGGGCGCACGGCTCTTTTCTGTCTCGTCAGCAGTCCGCGGGCGCAGGAAGTCTTCGTCACGCTTGGAAAGGCCGGCATCTTCGTGCGGCGGTTCGACGAGAACCCGCAAGTCTTGCGGTTCGGTCTTCCTGGAAAAGAAGAGAGATGGCGGCGCCTGGAAGGCGCGCTCAAGGCCCTGTCCTAGACAGATGCCTGCCGCGAGAGCCGCTTAGTGCGCCCAGCGGCGGTTATAGTGCTCGGCCAGCTCGATGCTGCCTTGCGCGTCTTCGGGCAGGAGCTGTGCGATCACACCCATCGCGAGTTCCACGGAAACGTCGCTTCCGCCGCATTCTTTGAGCTGATCCCGAAGCCAGCCATAGACTTCTTCGTCACCCGATTTCAGCCCGACGGCGATTTCCTCGAGCATTTGCACCAACGATTCGGCTGCCATGGCGTCCTCCGATCGAACGAAGCCCAAGGAAGAACAAGGGCTTTCGGCTTGGTTAGAGCGTTCCTGGCGCGATTCTTCCCCGGACTGATCATACCCCAATGGTGCGTCTGCGAAGTTGCTCAAGAGCCACAGTCGGCTGTTTTCTCCCTACTCGCTGGGTGCCAGCGTGAAAGCCGGCATCTGCTGGTCCGAGTCCGGCGGGCCCGTGAACGGGATAGGTTTAACCGAGGCGGTCGAGACGTTTTCTCCCTAGTCGCTGGGTCCCAGAGTGAAGGCCGGCATTTGCTGGTCGGAGTCCGGCGGGCCCGTGAACGGGATCGGTTTCACGGAGGCGGTCGAGACCGGCTCGGTATCGTCGGCCGCCGCGAAAAGACCTTGTTTCGGCTGCGGCCGGCAGTAATGGCTGCCGCTCTTCGATACGTTGGTGATGAGCAGGTCCACGTGGAAATGGTTGTAGTGGGCCCGGTCGCTTCCGGGTCCGAGCACCGTGTAGAATTCCCGGCAAGCGCCCGCAAAAGCCTCGCGCAGAAAGGCTTTCTCGGCCTTTGTTCCGCGCCACCAGCCTTTGACGACCGTGATGGTGCGCCCGTCCGCGAGCGTGAATCCGGCGATGTCCAAGGCGTTGCCGAAGGCGTGCTCCGAGAGCTTGCCAGTCGATTTGCTGTTGCGGCCGCGGCAGCTATAGGCGGAGATCTGCTTGATCTCGACGACGGGTTGCCGGAATTGGCGCATGGCGGCCCGCTGCACGGAATTGTTGAGCCAGCGGTCCAGCGCCGCCGTCATGGGGCAGCCAATGGTCGCGGTCGGCGTGACGCGGACACGGCCGCCGAGCGCAGCCGAGACGCGCAGCGGCGCCAAAATGCCGCAGGCGCTGCGGCCGCGGATCGAGGAGACCTGCGTCACATACGAAGACGCGCGGACTTGCCCCGAGGCCATGCACTTGGCCTCGGCACGATCGCGCCATTCCGCGCGCGTGTCGTTGGGAATGCCGCCACCGCCGCATGAACTGAGAAAAACAGCCGCAGCCAGCGCGGCGACCGGATACGCAATACGAGCCCCCACCATGGGCTCGACTTTGGGACCAAGGTCGTGAACAATTCTTCAATGTGATGGCCGGGTTGTCTCCGGAGACAATCCAGAAAAGACCGGTATCCGGGCGTCAATCGAGGCCGAGCGCCTTGCGGGCGCGCCCGGTGATGGCCTGCCGGGTCGTAAAAAAGTCCTCCCAGGGGTCGGATTTCAGCTGCGATAGACGACGCGGGAGGGTCTTTACCGAATAGGGCGCGCCGCTTTCGAGACGGGACAACTCGTCCCAGCGCAAGGGGGTCGCCACCGGCGCGCCCGTTTTCGCCCGCGGGGAATAGTTGCAGATCGCCGAACTGCCCCGGCCGTTGCGCAAATAGTCGATGAAGATCTTGCCGGTGCGGGTCCTCTTCAGCGGATTGGCCGTGTAGCGATCCGGTGCCTCCGCCACCAGGGCGTCAGCGATGCCCCGTGCGAAGGCTTTCACCTCGGGCCAACCGGCTTTTGGGGTGATTGGCGCGACGACATGTACACCCTTGCCGCCCGTGGCCTTGAGAAAACTCGTAAGGCCGAGGTCGGCCAGAAAATCGCGGACGTGCCGGGCCGCATCTTTCAACACGTCGAATTCCAGGTCCTCGTCCGGGTCGAGATCGAACACCAGACGGTCCGGCGTTTCGAGCCTCTCGACCGTGACGCTCCAGTCGTGGATCTCCAGCGTCCCGATTTGCGTCAGCGCAAACAATCCATCCTCATTGTCGATATAGAGATAGGGCTGGTCGGTCTCGCCGCCGGGGATCTTCACCTCCTTGATCGCACCGGACATCCCCTTCGTGGCGTGACGCTGAAAGAAGCGAGGACCGCCGAGCCCTGACGGACAGCGCACGAGGCTGATCGGCCGATTGGCAAGGTAGGGCAGCATGGCAGAGGCGATTCGGGCGTCGTATTCGGCCAGATCGCGCTTCGTCAGCGGAATCGAGGGATAGAGCACTTTGTCTGGACTGGTGAGCGTAATGCCGCCGAAAGCATCGCTTCGGGACGTCTGTTTCGCGCTCTCGGCTGCCATGTCAGGCCACGGCCTCCTGCCGGTCTTGGCTGGCTCCAGGCTCCTGCGCCCGTCCGGTGGCAAGGATGCCATGTCTCCGGCCGGTTCCGAAGGAGAGTTGTACCAATGGCCGACAGCCTCCGCTTGCGCATGGACGCGTTCGGTGGTTGCTTGCCGCTCGATTAGCGGACTTGAACCGCAGGGGGAGAACGACGCAGTGGGCGGGCAGCTATAGATGGCGGGCATGGACGTGGCCAAGGAAACGCCACAGCGCTTGAAGCCAGTCGCCGTCATCACGGGCGCGACACGGGGCATCGGCCGCGCCTTGGCCGAGGAGTTTGCCAAGAACGGCCATGCGGTTCTTCTTGTCGGGCGGAATGAAGCAGGCCTCGGCGATCTCGCGAAGCACATCGCCGATGCATACAGCGTCGAGGCCTATTCGATCGCGTGCGACCTCGCGACACCGGAAGGCTGCGACAAGGTCGAGGAAGCGCTGCGGGCCAACGGGCTCTATTGCGAGTCGCTGGTCAACAACGCGGCCACGATGACGGCCGGTCATTTCCAGGACCAGGACCGGGACACGCTGCTCAAGACGATCGATCTCAACCTGCGCTCGGTTATGGACCTCACGCGGCGCTTCCTGCCCGATATGATCGCGCGCCGGGCCGGCGGCGTGCTGAACGTCTCCTCGGTCGAAGGGTTCATGCCGGTGCCGTATCAAGCAACCTACGCGGCCACGAAAGCGGCCATGATTTCTTGGAGCCGGGCGCTTGCCTACGAGGTGATGGGAACGGGCGTCCGCGTGTGCATGGTCGCGCCGGGCGTGATCGAGACGGACATTCATGCGGCGGGCGGCGCGGAGAACTCCTTCTATGCGCGCTATCTGCCCAAGATGACGCCGGAGCGGCTCTCTGAAGCGGCCTACCGGCGTTTCAAGCACGGCAACTGGATCATCATCGAAGGCTGGTTGAACCGGGCCTTCGTGACGCTGGCCCGCTTTGCGCCGGGCTATTTCCTCATCCCCACATCGGGATGGTTCTTCCGCGTGCGTGACGAGAACGGCACCGCGGCGGAAGCCAAGCCGCTACCCCATCCGGATAAGGATGCCGAGGCACCGGAGCACGACAAGACCTGACTTGAGGAGGATTTGGTGGAGCCGAGGGGAGTCGAACCCCTGACCTCAGCAGTGCGATTGCTGCGCTCTCCCAACTGAGCTACGGCCCCATTCGAGCCCTGCATTTAGAGAGCGGTCTCCCCCTCTGTCAAGCAACGCACGCACCCAGCAGCGGACTCTTGCGCGAGGCTGGATTCGGTGGCGACGTGCGATGGACCAGCGCTTACGACTGAACTAACGGGCTTTTCGTCACGGGGCTTGCCCTTTGGCGCGCCCGTCCGCTACATGGGAGTCCGAGGCCGCGCGAGGAGGGGCCGTTACATGGTGCCTTTGATCGGATTCGTTGCTCTTGTCATCGACCTCTTCATCTGGGTTGTCATCGCCAGCGCCATCTTGAGCTGGCTGATCGCCTTCAATGTGGTGAACACGAACAACCGCTTCGTCTACTCGATCGCGGAC
>JARRPE010000008.1:0-19422 GCA_037383205.1 Methyloceanibacter sp. | reverse complement strand
GTTCGAGTTGGCGCACCTAATCTGACTGCGGATGATCGTTTGCGCGCCGTCCAACTGAACGGTTCAGGCGTTGGGCAGAGCTAGATGGACTTCTGCCCTCCTCGCTCTTAGGGGCAGCAACCTGCACTCGCCAATCGCCATCACCGTCCGCGTATTCTGTGTACATACTAAAACCAATACGCAGAGTTGCGGTCGCGCGCACCACGCTGGTCAAGCAATCGGCTTGTTCGAGAGATGAGACCCCTCGCCTGAGCTTAAGCGGTGATCGTTCCCTTGGCGGCAACATTTGCGAATCGCATCGGGCCGTATGTCAAAAATGGGCTCGCTCTACTTGTTCGAGGGTCTCGGACGCGAAAAATTTCCACAGCTTTGAAGCGAGAGATTTCGCAGCGCAAACTGATTCGAAATGGACGGCTCGGCCGTTCGCCTCAAGACTCTTCGCTCTCGCTTGCCGTGAAGCCGAGGTCGCCAATCATACTCAAGAGAGCATCATGCGCATCGGCGAGCCTTTGATCGTCCACGGAGCGAAGAACGAGGTAGGTCCCGTAGCGCCGGTGTTCGACAAAGGGATAGGAGCCCATCTGCACGTCGGCATAGGCTTCTTGAAGCGCGGCAAGAGGCGTTGCCACTTCGCTCTCCGGCGCGTTCACCCGGACGGCACGCGCCTGCAACGGGCGTCCCTTAGCAAGGCGCGGAAAGACCTCGTCCAGCATGACCTGCATAACGGCAGGGATGCCGGCCATGACGATAACGTTCTCGATCATGTAACCGGGCGCACGGGACACCGCGTTGTGGATGAGCGCGGCGCCTTCAGGAACACGCGCCATTCTCAGCCGCGTCGCCGTGAGATCTTCCGGCCGGTATTGCAGGCGCATCGCTTCGACCGCCTCGTCGTTGATGGCGACCGGAACGTCGAATGCGAGGCCGATGGCATCGGTCGTCACATCGTCGTGGGTGGGACCGATGCCGCCCGTCGTGAACACATAGGAGTAACGCCGCCGCAGGGCGTTGACGGCCTCGGCTATCTCGGCCTCGATATCGGCCACGACCCGAACCTCGCGCAGCGCGATCCCGGCCTTGCCGAGATAGGCGGCGATATAGGGCGTGTTGCTGTCCGCCGTCCGCCCCGAGAGGATCTCCTCGCCGATCACAACCAGCGCGGCCGTGACCGTGTCTGGGCTCTCGGTCGCGGCGTTCTGTGTCTCCTCAGTCATGGCCGGGGAGTGAAAGGGAAGTTCGGGCTTGTGTCTAGTGGGGACGGGGCCGACGCGATGCTTGCCGACTGGGGAACGCCTTCCTAGGTTGCCCCATGCTCTTGCGGTTTCCTTCCCAGCTCATCGAGGGACGGCTGATCAAGCGCTACAAGCGCTTTCTCTCCGACATCGAACTCCTCACAGGCGAAACGGTGACCGCCCACTGCGCCAATCCCGGCTCCATGCTGGGGCTGGCCGAGCCGGGCTCCCGGGTCTGGCTCTCGAAATCGGACAACCCGAAGCGGAAACTCGCTTTCTCGTGGGAGCTGTTCGAGGTCGTTCTGGGCCGGGGACCGGCACTTGTCGGCATCAACACGTCGAGCCCCAACGGCGCGGTGGCCGCCGCCATCGAACAGGGGCTCATCCCGGCGCTGTCCGGCTATGGCTCCATGCGCCGCGAGGTGCGCTATGGCGCCAAGAGCCGGATCGACATCCTGCTCGAGGATGAGGCCCGCCCGCCCTGCTACGTGGAGGTCAAGAACGTCCATTTGATGCGCGAGGCGGGATTGGCCGAATTCCCGGATTCGGTGACCGCGCGGGGCGCCAAGCACCTGGGCGAACTCACCGACATGGTGGCAGCCGGGGCCCGCGCCGTCATGGTCTACTTCGTCCAACGGGGCGATGCGGAAGCCTTCGCCCTGGCCGGCGATATCGACCCTGCCTATGCGGCCGCTTTCGAAGCAGCCACGGCCTCCGGGGTGGAGGCTCTCGCCATTGCGTCCAGCGTCTCCTTGGGCGGGCTCGGCCGGCCGACGCCGATTCCCGTGCGGATGCGGTCCTGAGACCCCGTTTCGCCTTGAACCCGGTTGAACCTCCGACCATTTCTCACTAGCTGTAGAGCCAACGCTCCCTATAATCCGCACCCATGTCCGATCTCGACCTTGCCCGCGCTCAGACGCGCGACAACAGAATCAAGCTGCACGGTCCCGACGCTTTCGCCGGTATGGCGAAGGCGGGCCGGCTTGTGGCCGAAGCCCTCGACATGCTTGTCGAGCATGTGGAGCCCGGCGTGACGACCGAGGAGCTCGACGACCTCGTGTTCGACTTCGCCATGTCCCATGACGCGACGCCGGCCCCCTTGAACTATCGCGGCTTCCCGAAATCGATCTGCACCTCGGTGAACCACGTTGTCTGCCACGGCATTCCCGGCCCGCGCGCGTTGAAGGAAGGCGACATCGTCAATATCGACGTGACGCTAATCGTCGACGGCTGGCATGGGGACTCAAGCCGCATGTATCCGGTGGGCAAGATTTCCCGCGCGGCGGAACGCCTGTTGGAAGTGACGCATGAGGCCCTGATGCTGGGCATTGGCGCGGTGAAGCCGGGCGCGACCACGGGCGATATCGGCCACGCCATCCAAACCTATGCGGAAGCCGAGCGTTGCGGCGTCGTCCGCGATTTCTGCGGGCATGGGCTTGGCCGGGTCTTTCACGACCGGCCGAATATTCTTCACTATGGCGAGGCGGGCGAAGGCCTGCCGCTGAAACCCGGCATGCTCTTCACGATCGAGCCGATGATCAATCTCGGCAAGCCGCACGTCAAAATCCTCTCCGACGGCTGGACCGCCGTGACGCGCGACCGTTCGCTGTCCGCGCAATACGAGCACACAGTCGGCGTCACGGAGACGGGCTGTGAGATCTTCACCCTGTCGCCGGCAGGCCTCGACCGCCCACCTGTGCGCGCCTAGAGCGTGCGCCACTCGGGGAGCCGATCAACCGGAACTCCACGCCCATGAGCTCTAAGGAAAAACTGAGCTCTGACGACGAGAACGCCAATCCGTCCGGCTACGAGCGAGAACGGTTTTCAGGAGGCCGCGAAACCGCACTATCTCGGCCATCGCGAGCGGCTGCGGAAGCGTTTCCGCGAAGGTGGTGCCGGGTCTCTCCCCGACTACGAGCTGCTCGAGCTGGTGCTGTTCCGGGCCATGCCGCGCCGGGACACGAAGCCCCTGGCCAAAGCAATCCTCGCCCGCTTCGGCACGTTCGCCGAAGCCATGAACGCGCCCGAGGACCGCTTGCTCGAAGTGCCGGGGCTTGGGGACGCGGCCGTGACGGAGATTAAGCTCGTGCGCGCCGCTGCCTTACGGCTGATGCGCGGCGAAGTCCTGGAGCGGCCGGTTCTGTCGTCGTGGCAGAGCGTGCTCGACTATTGCCGTGCGGCCATGGGCTTCGAGGCGAAAGAGCAGTTCCGCATCCTGTTTCTCGACAAGCGCAATCAGATCATCGCCGACGAGGTCCAGCAGGAAGGTACCGTGGATCACACGCCCGTCTATGTGCGCGAAGTGGTGAAGCGGGCGCTGGAACTGTCGCCCACGGCCCTCGTGCTGGTGCACAACCATCCCTCAGGCGATCCCACACCCTCCCGCGCGGACATCGAGATGACCAGGCAGATCGTCGCCGCGGCGAAACCGCTCGGCGTCGTCATCCAAGACCACATCATCGTCGGCAAGCAAGGCCATGCGAGCTTCAGAGGGCTGGGCTTGATCTGACGATGTTGGACCCCGTCGGCGAAAATCTGTGGCTGGCCGAAGGGCCGATCGTCGACTTCTACAGCTTCGCCTACCCCACACGGTTGGTCATCGCGCGTTTCGGCAATGGCGATCTGTGGGTCTGGTCGCCGGTCAAACTGGACGAGGATATCAGGGCCGAGGTCGACGCGCTTGGGCGCGTGGCCCATCTCGTCAGCCCCAACAAAATCCACCACCTCTATTTGCCTGAATGGCACGCGGCCTATCCGGAGGCAGCACTATGGGGACCGGACTCGACCATCAAGCGCTTTCCCGAGTTGCCATTCCAACCCCCCTTGGAAGACAAGGTGCCCGAGGCCTGGCAGGAGGACCTGGATCAAGCCTGGTTCCGTGGCTCGATCATGATGGACGAGATCGTGTTCTTTCACGGGCCCTCACAGACCGTGATCCTGGCCGATCTCATCGAGGCCTTCAGCGACAACTTCTTGCAGGAACACTGGTCGTGGTGGCAGCGCCCGCTCGCACACATCGATGGAATCACGCTGAAGAAGCCTGGCGCACCGCGCGAATGGCGCCTGTCCTTCACCGACCGGGCGCCAGCCCGCGCCGCGCGGGACAAGATCCTGAGCTGGCCGACGGAGCGCGTGATCATGGCACACGGCGAGTGGCAGCGCGAAAACGGGCACACTTTCTTGAAGCGTGCCTTCGCGTGGCTGGGTGATTAGCGATTGGGCGTTGAGATAGTCGACGCTTACGCCGGGTTCGGACCGAACACGAGAACGGCGTTCAGGCCGCCGAAGGCGAAGGAATTAGACATCACGTAGTTGATGTCGCGCTTCTTGCCGACATTGGGCGTGTAGTCCAGATCGCACTCCGGATCCGTCTCCGCAAGACCAATGGTCGGCGGCACGAAGTTCTCTTCCAGTGCCTTGATAGACGCCGCTGCCTCGATGCCGCCGCAGGCGCCGAGCGTGTGCCCGTGCATGGATTTGGTGGACGAGATCGACAGGTTGTTCGCCGCGTTGCCGAACACGTGCTTGATCGCGCGGGTCTCGTTGACGTCGTTCACCGCCGTGGCCGTGCCATGGGCGTTGATATAGTCGATGTCGGACGGCGCGAGCTCCGCCTCGTCCAGCGCCATCTTCATGGCCGTGGCGGCGCCCTCGATGGACGGGTTCACCATATCGGCGGCGTCCGCCGTCATGCCGAAGCCCATGAGCTCGGCCAGGATCGGCGCGCCGCGGGCCTTGGCCTTCTCGTACTCTTCCAGAACGAGGATGCCCGAGCCTTCGGCGAGAACGGTGCCGTTGCGCGTTTTGGAGAAGGGAAACAGTCCATCGGGGCTCAGCACGCGCATAGCCTGCCAGGCGCGGGTGGCGCCCCAGTTGAGCGAGGCTTCCGCAGCGCCGGCAATGCCGGTGTCGACCAGGCCGCTCTTGATCATCTGGTAAACGACACCAATCGAATGGGTCGCGGTCGAGCAGGCGCTGACGACGCCGAAGGTCGGGCCCTTGATACCGTATTCGATGCTGACATGGGCCGAGGCGGACGAGCCGATCGCCTTCAGAAGGGTCAGCGGGTGGGTCGCGCGCTTGTTCTCCTTGAAGAGCATCTTGTAGGAGAATTCGAGCGTGGTCAGACCGCCGACGCCGGACCCGATGATGCAGGCCGTGCGATAGGCCTCTTCGTCGCTGATGGGCGTTTGCAGTCCAGACTGCTGGACGGCTTCACGCGCGGCACAGCCCGCGTACTGCGAGTACTTGTCCGCCATCAGGAGCTGCTTGCTCAGCTCACGCTCTCTGGGATCGAAATCGGGGACTTCGCCGGCGATGGTGATGTAAAGCTCGTCAGTCTCGAAGCTCTGGACCTCGCGGATACCGCAAGAGCCCGCCTGCAAGCCCGACCAGAACTTTTCAACGCCCGTGCCCAAAGGCGTGACGACGCCCTGGCCTGTGACCACGACGCGCCTGCGTCCGGTCGAGTGTGTCATGTAGTGCTAAGCCGTCACTCCAAGCCTGGCCGATACCCCGGAATGCTCCGGACGGTTGGCTTGTCTAAGCTGCTGCGCCCGAGGCCTTCGACTCTGCGATAATTCCCTTCACGCGATCCACAACAGAGCCGACCGTCGCAAACGCTTCGACTTCTTCGTTCGCATTATAGGGAATTTCGATTCCCTCTCCCTGCCCCGTTGAGGGGTCCGTATATACTGTTCCCTGGCTAAAACATAGCGAGTCTGAGGGCAAGTCAGGCAATGGAATAGACTTAAAAACTGGCCGAGTCCAGCCGCGCCATGCTTGCTCGATGTCCGATACTATACGCTCTAATCGCTAACAAAATGGGCGTTTTTGCGCCTGCCTCTGCCTTCGTTTCAGCATAATCTGTGGGCGTCATATGCGTCGGCGCACGCGCTATGCCAACCCCCGTGTTACAATACTACCGGAATCGGGGCTTGCGGCGAATTGCCTCCCCAGGCGTGTTGGGCGGCGGCACTAAGCACCCGAATCGCAAGGCAAATCCAAGGCAGACACCTGTCACAGAAATGGCCGTTAAGGCAAATCCAGCGGCGCAGCAAGCCGCAGCAGACACTCTGAACCGGCCCTGGCTCAAATCCTATCCGGCCGGCCTGACCTGGACGGCCGACCTCAAGCCGGGCCTCGTCCACGGCCTCCTCGACGAGGCAGTTGAGCGCTACGGCCCCCGGACCTGCACCTCCTTCGAAGGCAAGACTTTGACCTATGAGGAGATCGGCGCCCTATCCGACCGGGCGGCGAAGGGCCTGGCGGCGCTTGGCGTGCGAGAAGGTGTCCGGGTCGGACTGCTGCTGCCCAATTCGCCGACCTATTTCATCTTCTACTTCGGCATTCTCAAAGCGGGCGGCACGGTCGTCAATTTCAACCCGCTTTACAGCGTCGAGGAGATCGCCTTCCAGATCCGCGACAGCGGGACAAAGATCATGGTCACGCTCGACCTCCATGTCCTGTTCGAGAAGATCGAGCCGCTCCTGGCGGATGGCACGCTCGGACAGGCCGTGGTCGGGGATTTCGCGTCTCTCCTGCCGGCGCTCAAACAGGTGGGGCTGAAGCTCACGCGCAAGGTCCGGCGGGCCAACATTGGCCTGTCGCGCCAACGGCGCCGAATCGTGCGCGAACGGAAGCTCCTCGCGAATGACGGCCGCTTCGCCCGGCCCGAGGTCAAGCCGGATGCCGTGGCCGTTCTCCAGTACACCGGCGGCACCACGGGCACCCCCAAGGGGGCCATGCTCAGTCACGCGAATATCTACATCAACACGTCGCAGGTTCGGCTTTGGGGCCAGCGCCCGCCCGAAGTCGTCGACCGGATCTTGGGCGTGCTGCCGCTCTTCCACGTCTTCGCCATGACGACGGTCATGATGTTTGGCATCGCCAGCGGCATGGAAATCATCCTCATGCCGAAATTCGAGCTCGGCCCAACTCTGAAGCTCATCGGCAAGCTGCGCCCCACGGTCATGCCAGGCGTCCCCACCCTGTTCCAGGCGCTGCTCCACCACCGCCGTATCGACAGCTTCGACCTCACGTCGCTCCAGTTCTGCATCTCCGGCGGTGCGGCCCTTCCCATGCACGTGAAGACGGACTTCGAGAAGCATATTGGTGGATCGCTGGTGGAAGGCTACGGCCTCAGCGAGACCTCGCCCGTGGCGACCTGCAATCCGCTTGATGGGCACCGGGACGGGTCGATCGGGCTTCCCCTGCCCGGAACGGAGATCACGATCCGGTCCCTTGAGAATCCAGAGCAGCTCATGCCGATGGGCGAACCCGGCGAGATCTGCATCGCGGGACCACAGGTGATGAGCGGCTACTGGAACAAGGCCGACGAGACCGCTTCGGCCTTTATCGGCCGGTACTTCCGTACGGGGGATGTGGGGTACATGGACGAGGGCGGCTTCATCTTCATCGTCGACCGCATCAAGGACATGATCAACAGCGCCGGCTTCAAGGTCTATCCGCGCCGCATCGAAGATGCGCTCCATGAGCACCCTGCCGTGGCTGAATGCTGCGTCGTCGGCATCCCGGACGCATACCGCGGCGAAGCTCCGAAGGCTTATGTCCGCCTGCATGAGGGCAGCGTCGAGACGGCTGTCGATCTCATGACTTTTCTGCGGCCGAAGCTATCGAAGCTCGAACTGCCCGCGGCGATCGAGTTTCGCGACGAACTGCCCAAGACAATGATTGGCAAACTATCCAAGAAGGCGCTCCGCGCGGAGACAGGCGCCTAAGCCAGCGAGCGCTTCGAGACGGCCGTAGCCCTCACCCCTCTGACAGTCTTTACCGAAACCGGCGCGGCTATTGGCGCATCCAGGGAATGAGGTTCTGACCCTGCTGCTGCAGTTCCTTGAGCCGCCGCTGCCGGCGCTGCTGGCGCCGTTCCCGCCAAGTCATCGGCTGGTCGAACGTGTCGACAGCAGCCTCGGCAGACTCTTCAGGAGCTTCGGATTGCGCGTCCGGTGCTGCAGCTTCCGGCGGACCTGACTCAGGCTGGGCGGGTTCAGGTTGGATAGAGGCTTGGCGCGACGCCGGTGCGGGCGCCGGTTCCGGCGTGGCGGCGGCTTGCGCCGGCGCAGCTGGCGCGGGAGCCGGCGCTGGCCGCGCCGCGGTCTGTGCGGCGTTCGGAACAACCGGTGTGGCCATCGAGAACATACTCGACACGCTCTCTCCCGTATATCCGGCGGGATGCTGGGTCGGCTTCGACGCGTTGAGATAGCTCAGTCCGGGTGCCCCGCCCTCGGGCGCGGTCGGCGCCTGGACTTCAGCATTGGCGACGTTGCCCATCGCCAGTCCGGTAGAGGCCGCCGAAGCGGCTGCCGCTGCCGGCGGCTTCGCGGGCTGAGCCGCAGGCGCCGCTTCAGGCTTTGCCGATGCCTCGACCTGCGGCTCCTCAGGCTTTTCCTCTTCGCGCGGCGGCGGCGCGGATGTCCGCAGCCAGACCTGCTCGCGGCACAAGAACGAGGCGACGCACCCCTTGAGGACGATCTGGCGCGACGACGCCAGCGTGACGCTCGCCGAGTAGGTCTTGCCGTCCTCGGGGTTGTAGACGGTGCCCTTCCACTGGTTGGCACTCACCTGCTTCATGCCCCGGATAATGTGCATCCCTTCAATGGTGCGCCCCCGAAGCGAGGGGTTCACATTGCGCACGTCCTGCAGCTCGCGCCCTTTGCTGTCGCGTGGATTTTGCAGCCAGGCGATCTTCACGCAGATGGAGCGGCCGCCACAGTAATACAGCTGCATCTTTGCGGGATACTTGCCTTGGTCGGCCTTACGCCAATATCCCGTTGGATCGGCGGCCTGCGCGGTCGTGGCGCTCGCCGGAACGAGCACGGCCGCAAGGCCGATGCCAATCGCCGCAGTCAAAACTTTGTGCCGCATAGGAACCTCCGTCATGGGTCAGGCGCGGGTCGTCACCCACACCTCGGCAGTGTCACATTTACTCCCTGTCCCCGACGGGTCTCGTTGGACCCGGCTCTCGATCCGGCGGTGGAGCACCTATTATGCGGCGCTCTCGTTCTGACCCGCATCCGCTGCGTTGGACGTTCCGACCCCTTCGAGGATCGCAGCGACGCCCATCCCGCCAGCGGTACACACTGAAATCAAACCTCTTTTACCACCCCCATTATGAAGGAGTTTGGCTAAAACTGCCAGGATTCGGGCACCCGTGGCAGCAAATGGATGTCCGATCGCGATCGACGAGCCCTCGATATTCAGCTTCGACCTGTCGATCGGCCCCAAGGGCACGTCCCGGCCCAGGCGAACCCGGCAATACTCTTCGGACTCCCACGCCTTCAAGGTTGCAAGTACCTGTGCAGCAAACGCTTCGTGTACCTCGTAATAATCAAAGTCTTGCAGGGCAAGGCCCGCCTGCTGCAACAGATCGCTAACAGCAACGGTCGGCGCCATCAAGAGCCCCTCACCTTCGACATAGTCTACGGCAGAAGTACGACCCAAAGTTAAATAGGCCTGAACCGGAATACCCTTGGAATCGGCCCATTCTTCGCTCGCCAGCAGCACCGTGGCCGCTCCGTCCGTTAACGGTGTCGAATTCGCGGCGGTAATCGTCCCGTTCTGTTTGTCGAACACGGGCTTCAACTCGGCCATCCTCTCGAGTGAGATATCCTCGCGGATGTTGTTGTCCCGGAAGACGCCCGCACAGGGGACGACGAGATCGTCCATGAAGCCGTCTTCGTAGGCGGCCGCAGCCTTCCTGTGGCTCTCGTAGGCGAGCAGATCCTGGTCTTCGCGGGAGATGCCCCACTCCTTGGCCATCAGCTCGCAATGCTCGCCCATGCCGAGGCCGGTACGCGGCTCGCGCGTATCGGGCGGCACCGGCGCCAGTTCGGCGGGGCTCATGCCTTTGAAGGCTGCGAGGCGTTTGCCCCAGCTCTTGGCCCTTGAGGCCTCGATGAGGCGCTGGGCGAGTTTCTTTTGGACGACGATCGGCGCATCGCTCGTCGTGTCCGAGCCCATGGCGATCCCGCAGTCGATCTGACCCGACGCGATCTTGGCAGCGATGCCCAGCGCGCCCTGAAGGCTCGTGCCGCAGGCCTGCATCATGGTGATACCGGGCGTGGTGGCGGCCAAGGGACTGCCGATAACCGCTTCGCGTGCCAAGTTCCAGTCCTTCGCGTGCGTGACCACGGCGCCGCCGACAACCTCGTCGATATGCATGCCATCGAGAGCGAACCTCTCGGACAGCCCCTTCAGAGCGGTCGTCAGCATGTCGAGGTTGGATAGTTCCGCATACGCCGTGTGCGACCGGCAGAACGGCGTCCTCACCCCGCCAAGCACCGCAACGCGACGTAGATTGGTGTTCGTCATCCACATTCCTTCCGGGACCGGACCCGTCCTGTGAGCGTCATGCCGCTTCCTTGTTCGGGGCGGCATCCTTCGTTTTGGCGTAGTGCAGCGGACCGCCCCGGAACGGCGCGAAACCCGTCCCGAAAATCACCCCGGCATCCACGTGATCGGCGTCGGCGACCACACCTTCGGCTTCCGCCCGGGCTGCTTCCGCCAACAGCGGCGCCATGAGCTTCTCGCCCAAGCGCGTCAGCTCCGTATCGGAGAAGTCCATCGGCTCCCGTTTCGGCTTGCCGTCTTCCCATTGATAGAAGCCGCGGCCGGTCTTCTTGCCGAGCTTGCCCTGCTTGACGAGGCTGGCGAGCACGTTGTCCTGGGAGCCCTCGCCTTCAGGGGCGAGCGACAGCTCCTCCCCCACCTTGTTGCAGATGTCGAGGCCGACCATGTCCATGAGCTCCATGGGTCCCATCGGCATGCCGAATTTTTCCGCCGCCTGATCGATCTTTTCGCGCGGCTGCCCTTCCTGATAGAGACGCACAGCTTCCATCATGTACGGCGCAAGCACGCGGTTCACGAGGAAGCCGGGGCAGCTCTTGACGATCAGCGGGAGCTTGTTGATCGCGGTGACGAAGGCGCAGGCCTTGCCGATCTCCTCCTCGCGCGTGCCCTCGCCGTGCACGACCTCGACCAGCGGCAATTGGGCGACCGGATTGAAGAAGTGGATGCCGACCAGGCGACCAGAATCCTTCAGCGGTGCGGCGATCTCTTCGAGCTTAAGGGACGAAGTGTTCGTCGCCAGCACCGCGCCGGCCTTGGCCTTGCCTTCCAGGTCGGCGAACAGGTTCTGCTTCACCTCGAGTTTCTCGGCGACGGCTTCGATGATCACGTCGGCATGTTTGACATGCTTGCCTTCGGGGTCGGCGATCAAGCGCGCAACGGCGGAGTCGAAAGCCGCCTTGCCGCGCACCCGCTTCTTGAACAGCTTCTTCGCCCGCGCCAGAGCCTTGTCGATCTGCCCCTCGTCGAGATCCTGGAGGCTGGCCTGCATCCCGCACGCGACGCACCAGGCCGCGATGTCGCCGCCCATGGTACCGGCGCCGATGACGTGAACCTTGCGCGGCTTGAACGTTCCCTTCGGCGCCGCGTCCTTGAGCATTTCGGACAGCTTGAAACAGCGGCGGAGATTGCGGGAGGTATCGCTGACCATCAGCGGCGCGAACATCTCCGTCTCCGCTAAGCGCATCGCTTCCGGATCGTCGCCGCACGTCTCGAACAGATCGATCAGCCGGAACGGCGCGGGATAATGTTCCTCACGCACCTTCGCCGCGGTCTTCTCGCGCATCTGCTTCGCGAGGAACCCACGCACGGGCTGCTTCGCCATCAGGGTCTTCCACCAGGGCGCGCCTTTCGAACGCAGCTTCTTGAGGACGGCCTTGCGCGCCGCCCATCGCAGATTGTGCCGCGTGGGCACGAGTTGGTCGACGAGCCCCATAGCGCGTGCTGCCGAGGGCCTCAGCATCTTGGCAGTCAGCATGGCGGTCATGGCGTCCAGCGGTCCCGCCGAGCGGATGGCGCGCACGGTCCCGTTCAGGCCGGGAAAGATACCGAGTTTGACTTCGGGGAAACCGAGGCGCGTTCCCTCCTCGCGGTCCGCGATGCGCCAATGGCACGCGAGCGCCAGTTCCAATCCGCCGCCAAGGCAGTAGCCGTGGATTGCCGCCACGACCGGGACCGGCAACTTTTCGATCCGGTCGAACAGCGCCAGCGTCTGCGTCACCGCATCCTTGATCTTGTCCTCGGTGTCGTAACTGTCGAACTCGTTGATGTCGGCGCCGGCGATGAAGCTCGTGTCCTTCGCGCTGATCAGCACGAGGCCCTTGATCTCGCCGGCCTCGGCGCTCTCGACCGCCGAGACGATCTTCTCCAACTCCTCGGTCGGACGGCGCCCCAGCGCATTCATGGTCTCGCCCTCGCGGTCCGCGACCGCCCAGGCGATGCGCTCGTAGTCGACCGTGAACGTCCAGTCTTTCAAGTCGGGAATGGTGATTGGCATAGGTGCGATACTACTCGGCGGCGATGTGCTGATTGGTGGTGTCGTTCGGGCCCTGCTGGGGTTTACGGGCGATGTCTTCGGGGGCGAAGTCGTCGACGGCGATCACGCGCGCGACGAGGTCACGCAATTCGGATAGCTCTCGGGCTTCGCGAGATGTCAGGACGCCCTTCTCCTCGGCCTGCTTGATCCAGTCCCGGTCGTGAAAGCGCTGAACCTCACCCTTGCGGATCGCGCGTTCCAACTTCTTCTCCGCTTCCTCGTTGGCGACTGTCTTCTCGAAAGCCACATCGAGGAGACCCACCGCATCGTCCGCATCACCAGGCATGTAGATATCCCGAGTGAGCCGGTCGCGAAAATCGCCGGGCTCCAGCGCCTGGCGCACGACGGCCTTGCCGTCATTGTCGCTCGCGCCGCGCCGCACGCCGAAAGGCAGCACGAGCGGCCCCATGATCCAGGCGGCCCAGCGTACGGGGAAGTTGTCGAGAACGCCGCGCATCGCCGCATCGAAACGCGCCAGGCAGTTCTGTGCGCAATAGTTCACGAGCCTGCGGTCCGCCCATTGGCGGCCGTCGTCCTGATAGCGTTTGAGGATCGACGAGAGCAGATAGAGTTCGGCGAGCGCATCAGCCATACGTCCAGTGATCTTCTGCTTGGTCTTCATGCCGCCCCCGAGAAGCGCGACGGTCGCATCGGCGACGAGCGCGAAGGACCGCGCAGCGCGCGACAACTGCTTCCACCAGCGCTTCATGTCGCCCGCATCGAGCGGCGCTGCGGCGAACCAGCCAAACGTCACGTTGTGGAAGACAGCGCCGGTGGCGTTCGAAAGAAGGAAGGCGCGGTGATCGTCGAACAGGGCTTCAAACCGCTCGATGCCCCGCTCGCGATCTTCATCGTTCAGCGCCTCGATCTCTTGCAAGAGATAAGGATGACTGCGCAGCGCGCCCTGGGCGAAGACGATGAGCGAGCGCGTCAGAATGTTGGCGCCCTCGACGGTGATGCCCACAGGGACCATCTGATAGGCCGCTTGCAGATAGTTGGACGGGCCGTCGCAGATACCGCGGCCGCCATGGATGTCGAGCCCATCGTTCACGCTCTGGCGCATCCGAGACGTGGACAGATATTTCAAGAGTGCGGAGATGACGGCGGGCTTCTCGCCGGCTGACACCATGGAGCACGTGACGGCGCGCGCGGCTTCCAGCCCATAGGCGTTCTCGACGATGCGCGCGAGCGGCTCCTCGACGCCCTCCATGTAGCCGATGGGCAGTCCGAACTGTTTCCGCACACGGGCGTAGGCGGTGCTGTGGCGGGCGACCGCCTTGGCCGCGGCAGCGCCGGTGGCCGGCAGGGACACCGCGCGCCCCGCCGCGAGACAACTCATCAGCATGCGCCAACCTTGGCCGGCGCGGTCGGGACCGCCGATGATCCAGTCCATCGGAATGAAGACGTCGCGGCCGCGCGTCGGGCCGTTCGGAAACGCCGCGCCGGACGGCAAGTGACGGCGCCCCGTCTCCACGCCGGGATGGTCGGTGGGAATCAGCGCCAAGGTGATACCGACCTCCTCGCCCTGCCCCAGATGGTTGTCCGGATCCAAGAGGCGGAACGCGAGCCCCAGCAGCGTCGCGTTGGGCGCCAGCGTGATGTAGCGCTTGTCCCAGGTGAGCTTGATGCCGAGCGTCTCGACGCCGTCATGCATGCCTTTGGTGACGATGCCCACGTCACGCATGGCGGCTGCGTCCGAGCCCGAAAACGGACCGGTGAGCGCGAAACAGGGAATTTCGGCCCCCTTGGCCAGCCGCGGGAGGTAATGCGCCTTCTGCTGCGCCGTGCCGTAATGCTCGATCAGTTCGCCCGGCCCGAGCGAGTTGGGCACCATCACGATGATGCAGACGTCCGGGCTCTTGGTCGAAATCTTGCCGAGCACCAGCGACTGCGCCTGCGCCGAGAAGCCGAGCCCGCCATGCTCCTTCGAAATCAGCATGCCGAGGAAGCCCTTGTCGCGGACGAACTGCCAGATGTCGTCGGGAATGTCGTGAAGCTCGTGGCGGACGTGCCAATCGTCGATCTTCCGGCACAACTCCTCGGTCGGACCATCGAGGAAAGCCTGCTCCTCATCCGTCAGCGTGATGGGTGCCACGCGGCGCAGCTTCGAAAAGTCCGGACGCCCACCAAAAAGCTCCGCATCCCAACCGGTCGTGCCCGCTTCCAATGCTTCCCGCTCGGTTTCCGAGATCGCGGGCATCGCTCCCTTCAGCGCGCGAAACACAGGCGTGGTGATGTAGGTGCGTTTAATGTTGGGCAGACCGGCCGCGTAGAGCAGCCCTGCCACCAGCCAGCCCGAAAAAGACCAAAGTGGAAATCCGACGGCGATCTGCAGCGCCAGCGTGTAGATCGCGGTGGCGATCGCCCAGGTTCGGAAGGAAGCACGGTTCATCGCCAGCGCGAAAAACAGCGCCAGCGCCAGTAGAGCAAAGATCAGTTCAGCCACAGATGGCCTCCAGAATCACAATGCCCCCGCTGCGACGCTGCGTAGGCTCGCCTCTTGCAGGTCCGATCGAGACTCGGACGAAAGCGGGCCGGACGCAGCTTCATGACCTCTATGATGCGGATAGGGTTTGGACTCAAGGGGTCGTCGGAAAAATTCGTTTCCTTGCCGCAATTCGTCCGGGCCGCTGATCCAACGCAGACTTAACGCCAAGAAGCCCAACGGCTTCTTAACGCGCGGCCAGCGCCCTTCCTTGTCACCCTAGGCCGAATTGGCTAAGCAGGACCTGGCTACTCGTGAGACAACAAGCTGGGAAACTGAATGACCGACGAGCCGGAACGCCCACAACTCAACCCTTATCAAGTTGAGCTTGAAGAGGGCAAACGCTACGCGTGGTGTGCCTGCGGGCGCAGCAAGAAACAGCCGTTTTGCGATGGATCACACGCGGGCACGGGGATCGAACCCCTGATGTTCACCGCCGAACGCACGGAAACGGCGCTGCTTTGTGGCTGCAAGGACACGGGCGACCCGCCATTTTGCGATGGTTCTCACCTGTTGCTCTGAATTTGGGCATGCACAGGACACACCCTTCTTGCTAAAAAGACGAGGTGTTGGCGCGCGGGCCTGATTTTGCGCCCGCCAGACGGCCTGTTCGGGTGCCGCGCTCGCGTGTCCTCCTTATGAGTCTGCACAGCCCAACGGGGGAAGGCGCAGCAGGCATCCATGGCTTATTTCCTGCAGCAGCTTATCAACGGCGTGACGCTGGGGTCGATCTACGGCCTCATCGCCATCGGCTATACGATGGTCTACGGCATCATCGGCATGATCAACTTCGCCCATGGCGATGTCTTCATGGTCGGTGCCTTCATTGCCTTGATCGCGTTTCTGGCCCTGACGGCCATCGGCGTCACCGCGATCCCTCTGGCTCTGCTTCTCGTGCTCATCATCGCGATCGGGTTGACCGCCGTGTGGGGTTGGACCGTGGAACGCGTCGCCTACCGGCCCTTACGCGATTCCTTCCGCCTGGCCCCGCTGATCACGGCCATCGGCATGTCGATCGTGCTGCAGAATTTCATCCAGATCGCGCAAGGCGCGCGGGTGAAACCGCTTCAGCCCGTGATCACCGGCGGCTACGAGCTGTACAGCCAAGGCTTCTTCACGGTGATCGTTTCGAACATCCAGATCCTCATCGTCGTAACCACGGTCCTGGTGATGACCGGGTTCTGGCTCCTCATCAATCGGACGGCGCTCGGCCGGTCGCAGCGGGCTTGCGAGCAAGACCGGTTAATGGCCGCCCTGTCCGGCGTCGACGTGGACCGCACCATCTCCCTGACCTTCGTGCTGGGCGCCGGCCTCGCCGCGGTCGCCGGCATGCTCTACCTGCTCTATTACGGCGTGATCGATTTCTTCATCGGCTTCGTCGTCGGCATCAAGGCGTTTACGGCAGCAGTGTTCGGCGGCATCGGCTCGATCCCCGGCGCGATGCTGGGCGGACTCATCATCGGTCTGATCGAGACGTTCTGGTCGGCCTACTTCACCATCGAGTACAAGGATGTGGCCGCGTTCTCGATGCTGGCCATCGTCCTCATCTTCTTCCCGACGGGTCTGCTGGGGCGGCCCGAGGTTGAAAAGGTTTGAGGTTGGCGGAGACCGGCAAAACCCCTGACCGGAAATTCATCTCGGCACTGAGCGATTCTCTGCTCGCCGCGATCATCGCCTTCGCGCTGTTCTCGCTGGTC
Source organism: Methyloceanibacter sp. (assembly GCA_037383205.1). Lineage (GTDB taxonomy): Bacteria > Pseudomonadota > Alphaproteobacteria > Rhizobiales > Methyloligellaceae > Methyloceanibacter. The sequence goes on along the minus strand of JARRPE010000008.1, from coordinate 2,604 downwards.
TTGGGTCTGCGTACGGTCGACGGCGCCACCGGCCTCACCCTCGAGCCGCGGCCTGGCCTGCTGCTGACGGTCGTCGCCATCGTGTTCTTCGGGCGCCTGGCGTTGAACCTCTTCGTTTGGCAGGCCGAGTATCCCCTCACCGCCCCTTTCGCGAAACTCTTCAACAGCGAGCCCTTCGACAGGCGCGACCGGGTGACGCTCGCCGTGGCGTTCGTTTTCGGCGCCGGTTGGCTCTTGATTGGCCTCCTTTTTGGCGAGCCGGTCTACGAGCTCCTGGGGACCATCGTCGTTCTCTTTGTCGGGCTCGGCCTGTTGCGGCGCTTCATTGTCCAACGTTTCCCGAACTTGCCTTATGCGCAGATGTTCATTGCGGGCGGCATTCTGTTCGCGCTGTTTTTTCCGATTGTCACCTATGGGCTCGAGTCGATGTTCCGGCTCGGTCTGCCGCTTCGCTACTGGTTCGACCTGTCGATCCTCATTCTCACTTACGTGATGCTCGGCTGGGGTCTGAACATCGTCGTGGGGCTCGCGGGGCTGCTCGATCTCGGCTACGTGGCCTTCTATGCCGTTGGTGCCTACACCTTCGCACTGCTCGCCACGCATTTCGGCCTTGGGTTCTGGATCTGCCTGCCGATTGCGGGCGCGGCTGCGGCGCTGTGGGGCATCATTCTCGGCTTTCCGGTCTTGAGGCTTCGCGGCGACTATCTCGCTATCGTCACGCTGGCCTTCGGCGAGATCGTCCGCATCGTGCTTCTCAACTGGACCGATGTGACGGGAGGCCCGAACGGAATCGCGGGCATTCCGAAACCGAACTTTTTTGGTCTGCCGTTCTCGCCCTTCGCCGAGGGCATGACCTTCCACAAATTCTTCGGCATCCCCTATGACGGTCTGCACGCCCTGATCTTTCTCTACTATCTCATTCTGGTCCTGGCGTTCGCGACCAACCTCGTGACGTTGCGCTTGCGGCGCCTTCCCGTGGGGCGCGCTTGGGAAGCCATGCGGGAGGACGAAATCGCCTGCCGCTCACTCGGCATCAACACGACCGTGACGAAGCTCAGCGCTTTCGCGATCGGCGCCATGTTCGGCGGGCTGGCGGGATGTTTCTTCGCGACGCGCCAGGGCTTCGTCAGCCCGGAGAGCTTCACCTTCATCGAATCGGCGATCATTCTGGCCATTGTGGTTCTGGGCGGCATGGGCAGCCAGCTCGGCGTCGCTATCGCGGCGGTGGTGATGGTCGGCGGGTTCGAAGCTTTGCGCCACACCGAGGGACTGCAGGCGGTCTTCGGCGAGGATTTCGACCCGGCGCTCTACCGTATGCTGCTCTTCGGCATCGCCATGGTGGGCATCATGGTCTGGCGCCCCCGCGGGCTCGTCTCCACGCGCGCGCCGACGATTTCACTCGGCGACGGCAAAAACATCTCCGGCGAACTCGTCAGTGAGGGGCGCGGATGAGCGGCAACGGCGCTAGGCCCTGGGACGAGGCTCCCCTGCTCCATGTGGAGCACCTCACGATGCGCTTCGGCGGTCTCACCGCGGTCGACGATGTGTCCTTCTCCGTGGGCGGCAAGGATATCACCGCCCTGATCGGCCCCAACGGCGCCGGCAAGACGACCGTCTTCAACTGCATCACCGGCTTCTATAAGCCGACGGAGGGCATGCTCTCGCTCGACGCAAACGACGGAACGCCCTTCTACCTCGAACGCCTCTCCGACTACGAGATCAACGCCGACGCCCGCGTCGCGCGGACGTTTCAGAACATCCGTCTGTTTCCCGGCATGACGGTCCTCGAAAACCTCATGGTTGCGCAACATAACGAGTTGTCGCGTGCCTCCGCGTATTCGTTCGGCGCCATTTTCGGTCTCGGCCAATTTGAACGCGCCCAACAAGAAGCTGTCGACGTCGCAAAATCCTGGCTGGACCGGATCGGACTTCTTCGGCGCGCGGACGAGGCGGCAGGCGGCCTTGCCTACGGCGATCAGCGGCGTCTCGAAATTGCGCGGGCCATGTGCACCCGGCCCCGGCTTCTGTGTCTCGACGAACCGGCGGCGGGCCTCAACGCCAGGGAGAGCGATGCTCTCAACGCGTTGCTCAATTCGATCCGCGAGGAGGACGCCACGGCCATCTTTCTCATCGAACACGATATGAGCGTGGTGATGCGTATCTCGGACCATGTGATCGTGCTGGACTACGGCAAGAAGATCGCCGACGGAACGCCGGAGGAGGTCCGCAACGATCCGCATGTGATCGGGGCGTATCTCGGCGTATCCGACGAGGATGCTGCCGCGCTGGAGGCTGGCCGATGACCGCCGCCACGCCCGCACCGCTCCTTGCGCTCGAAGACGTCACGGCGGCTTACGGCAGGCTGCCGGTGTTGCATGATGTCAGCATTCATGTCCGGCCCGGAGAGATCGTCTCGTTGATCGGCGCGAATGGCGCCGGCAAATCGACCACGATGATGACCATCTGCGGACGACCCCGTGCATCGCACGGCCGTGTAATGTTCGACGGCGAAGACATCACCCAGTATCCGACGCACGAAATCGCCCGGCTCGGCATTTGCCAGTCGCCAGAGGGCCGCAGGATCTTCGGACGCATGACGGTGAT